>NZ_JAYKTX010000003.1:0-244211 GCF_036913615.1 Companilactobacillus miaonis
TTCCCATGCCGAACACAGAAGTTAAGCTTCTTCACGTCGAAAGTAGTTGGTGGGAAACTACCCGCGAGGATAGATAGTCGCTACGCTGTTTTATTCCGGATTAGCTCAGTTGGTAGAGCATCTGACTGTTAATCAGGGTGTCGTCAGTTCGAGTCTGACATCCGGAGTTTTTTTTTACCTTGGAGAGTTGTCCGAGTGGCTGAAGGAGCATGATTGGAAATCATGTATACGGGTATTGACCTGTATCAAGGGTTCAAATCCCTTACTCTCCGTAAGCATAATGTCTTTGCATAAATGCAGAGACATTTTTTATCTTAAGGCTTCCCAAGGTAATTTCGACAAATTGTCTACTTGATGTTACAATGTAGTCGAAGAAAATGCGCCCATAGCGCAATTGGATAGAGTGTCTGACTACGAATCAGAAGGTTGTAGGTTCGACTCCTACTGGGCGCATAATATAAAAGAGGTTCACGATTTTATCGTGAACCTCTTTTTTTATTTTATACTTTGAACAAAAGCTTGATAATCAGATTCCTCACCAGTTTGAGTGATAGAGATGTTTGTTAAATCATTTTCGTGCAATTTTTGCTCATCTATGTTTATTTCATGAGTGAAAGTTGCATTGCCGATTAACTTGATCAAACTTTTTTCTTTATCAGTATTTAATTGAATATTTGTCTTTACCATACCGCCTGGATTGTAAACTGAAATATCTTTAGTTGAATCAAATTGCTTATTATGAAGAATTGCAAATAATAAACTAGTAGCGGACATTCCGGTTCCACAGGCATTAGTAAAACCAACCCCACGTTCGAATGTCTGGACGAACAATTTGTTAGTTCCTAAGATCTTGCAAAAACTAACGTTGACTCCTTCAGGAAAATAAGGATTTTTAGCATTTAATTTGGTACCTAAATTGTTTAATTCATCATGATCAATTTCTTCGACGAATTTGATCAAGTGAGGATTAGGAACAGCAACTGCAGAATAAGTTCCGTTACCGAATTCGGGTACTTCTTGATCGATCATTTCGTTTAAATCACGATAGGAAAATGGTAAAGCGTCTTTTTGAAATGAGATTGGTGATATTTCGACACTAAAAGCAGGAACGCCGGAATAGAAATCTTTGGCACGCTTAACTGCTAAATTTGATTCTAAAGTCTCAACTTTGAATTCATTTAACTGATATTTATCTGATAAGTAACGACTCACTGTCCGTAATCCGTTACCACACATTTTAGCTTCACTACCATCAGCATTGATAACACGCATTTTACCAAGACAGTCAATACTTGTATCGACCACTAACAAACCGTCAGCCCCATTAAGAACATTTTGGCAAAGATTGATTGCCAGTTGTTTTATTTCAGTATCAGTCAAAGGTTTATCTAATAAGGATTGATCTAAGATAAAGAATTGATTTTCAGAACCATGTACTTTTAATAATTTAACCATGTAAAAAACCTCACTTAATCAAAAAATGTTTTATAGATTTGTCGAACGGCTTCGTCGGCATCAGAAACTTGGGTTCCAATCATAATTGAGATTCGTGAAGCCCCTTGGTTGATCATATGAATAGCAATATTATTTTCAGTCAATGAATCGATCACTTTACCGATCGTATCGACGTTATGTGCGATTCCTTCACCAACCACCATAATGATTGCATAATCGTTTATCCATTCTAAATAATCTGGATTTAAAGTTTCTTTGACATCACGACACAATTTTTGGATAGTATCTTTATCTAACTTACTGCGATCGAAAATGACAGTTAGATCATCAATACCTGATGGCATGTGTTCGTACGAAATATTGTACTTATAGAAAATTTTTAAAAGTTTCAAAGTGAAACCGACTTCTTTATTCAGCAGGTAACGGTGCAAGTAGAGTGCTGAGAAGCGTTTGGAACAAGCAATACCTGTAATTTGATTGGCAGGATCAAAAATAAATTGTTCTGGAACAATCATTGTACCGGGTGCTTCAGGATTATTGGTGTTTTTAATATTAACGGGAACTTGTCCTTTAACAGCAGGAATAATCGCCTCGTCTTGAAAAACTGAAAAACCGGCATATGATAACTCACGCATTTCTCGATAAGACATTTTTTTGATAGCTTGTGGGTGTGCCACGATTTTATTATTGGCGACATAAATTGCGTCAACATCAGTGAAATTTTCGTATAGATCTGCATTTAGACCACGACTTAAAATTGCACCTGTGATATCAGATCCACCTCTAGAGAAAGTATAGATCGAACCATCTTTGCTGTAACCAAAGAAACCAGGAAAAACTAATCGAGAGTCTTTTGGTAAATCGAGGCGACTCAAATTTAAATATGTCTCAGGAGCAATATCGGCGTCATTTGGTTGACCTTTTACAACAATACCGGCAGCTTTTGGATTGATAAAAATGGCTTTGATGCCTTGAGAATTTAAAACATCAGTTAACAACATGGCATTCAAGTATTCACCGTGAGCCTTAAAGACAGCCATTAAATGTTCATCATCGGAAAAATCAGTCGTAGCTAATTTTTCTAATTTATCGTTTAAATGAGAGGTTACTGAGTCATCAAGTTTGAAGTGGTCAGCGATTTCTTGGTAGCGTGACATGATTTCTGAAACGATTGGCTGATAATCTTTTTTATTTAAAACGGACTGAGCATATTCAATTAATAAATCAGTTACTTTAATGTCGCCACTGAAACGTTTCCCCGGTGCCGAAGTTACAATTACTTTTCGTTCAAAATCATCGTCAATTATTTTAATTACTTTTTCGAATTGATCGCCTGTGGCAAGAGAACTACCACCAAATTTGATGACCTTCATACAATACACCCCTAAAAATTAAATAGTTTTTAATGATGAGTGTATCATTTTTGGAACTTATGACAAGAAAAAAGTTAATAAAGTTAGAAAAAATGATTAATTTTTAATATTGCTTGACGAATAATGAGTGTTGTTATAATCTTAATATCAATAAAGAGGTCGCAATTGACATCAGTAAATGGATGAGCTACTGCAATAGCGTTGATTTCATTGAAAGGGAAAATTGCCGAAGTGTTAGATTTTGCAGAATCTAATGAACTGGGGCGTATTAATAAGAGGATACGAACTGTCGCAGTGATTGCTGCGTTGAGCTTATAACAATTTGTGTGGACTGGGTCTCTTTGTTATTGGCAAAGAGATCTTTTTTTATTCTAAAGGAGTTTTGAATATGATTATTGATGAATTGCAAAGTAATAATGGTCACTTGATGATAGGTGGAGTCGACAGTACCGTTTTAGCAAAGAAGTATGGCACGCCACTGTATGTTTTTGATGTTGAGAAAATTAGAAAACAGATTAGAAGTTTTAAAACTGCTTTTGAAAAAAATCAATTGAAATATCAAATTAGTTACGCCAGTAAAGCTTTTGCGGTTAAAGCAATTTATCAGGTCATGAAACAAGAAGATGTTCATGTTGATGTCGTTTCTGGTGGCGAATTGTATACGGCACTGCAAGCTGGTTTTCCAAGTGAAAAGATTAGTTTTCACGGTAATAACAAGTCAGCGGATGAATTAAAGATGGCCGTGGAAAATCATGTCGGTGTGATTATCTTAGATAACTTCTTAGAGATTTCCTTGCTCAGTCAAATTTTACACACAACTAATCAAAAAATTAACGTCATGTTACGTTTGACTCCGGGAATTTCAGCTCACACTCACAAGTATGACCAAACTGGACAGACTGATAGTAAATTTGGTTTTGATGTTGAATCTGGTCAAGCTAAACGTGCTTTGAAACTAGTTTTAGCTGATCCAAATATGAAAATGATTGGGATTCATGCACATATTGGTTCACAGATTTTTGGAACACAAGGTTTTGTTATGTTAGCGAAAAAGATGATTGAGATCGCCAAAAGTTTTCAAACTGAATTAAATTATTGGCCCGATGTTATTAATTTGGGTGGAGGTTTTGGTATCAGCTATACCGAAGACGATGATCCGATCACTGCAGAAACATTTATCTCACAAATTAGTGATGAATTAAAAAATGATTGTCAAAATGTTCCCGAAATTTGGATTGAACCAGGACGTTCAATCGTTGGACCAGCCGGATATACTTTGTATTCTATTGGATCACGTAAGGATATTCCTAATTTAACCTCTTATCTATCAGTTGATGGTGGCATGGGAGATAATATCAGACCGGCTTTGTATCAAGCTAAATATGAAGCTGTCGTGGCCAATAAGATGGATCAGCCAAATCAAGAAAGAGTGCATATTGCTGGTAAATATTGTGAATCAGGTGATATCTTGATTGAGAATCTAGCAGTGCCTAAGACTAAACCAGGTGACATCTTAGCAGTTTTAGATACAGGTGCTTATGGATATTCGATGGCAATGAATTACAACCGAAATCCGAGACCGGCAGTTGTTTTTGTAGAAAATGGCAAGGACAAGTTAGTAGTAAAAAGAGAAACTTATGCGGATTTAATTAAATTAGATGGTGACTATTAAGGAGTAGCTTATGACAAAGATGGGTGCAGAAGAAATTATTAATTATATAGGAAACGCTAAGAAAATTACGCCAGTAAAAGTATATTTACAAGCAGATATTAGTGGTATTGAATTTCCTCAAGCAGTTAGTGTATTTCACAGCAATGATTTAGCAATTTTAATTGGTGATTATCAAGTTATTCTACCAATTTTACGAACACATAATTTAACAAACTACTATGTCGAAACAATAGCTCAAAATTCAGCGGTTCCGATGCTAGATATTAAAGGAATTGATGCGCGAATCGAACCAGGTGCAATTATTCGTGATCAAGTTTCGATTGGACATAACGCCGTTATAATGATGGGAGCGATTATTAATATCGGTGCAGAAATTGGTGATCGATCAATGATTGATATGGGAGCTGTTTTAGGTGGCCGAGCTATCGTCGGAAAAGATTCTCATATTGGAGCAAATGCTGTTTTAGCAGGTGTTATTGAACCAGCTTCGGCACGACCAGTTAGAATTGGTGATCACGTAATCGTCGGAGCAAATGCTGTTGTTTTGGAAGGCGTTCAAGTTGGTAATGGAGCTGTTATCGGAGCGGGAGCTGTTGTTACTAAAGACGTCGCAGAAAATGAAGTTGTTGCGGGTATTCCTGCAAAACAATTAAAAATTAAAGATCAAAAAACGACTGATAAAACAAAACTTGAAAGTAATTTAAGGAAGTTGTAAAGATGGTCTTATCAAGTGATAAATTAATTCGAATCAGACGACAGTTGCATCAGATTCCAGAACTAGCGATGAACGAGTTTCAAACGAATGATTATTTGCTACAAGTCATCAATAGCTTTTCGCAACAATATTTAGAAATTGGCAGCATACCTGATTTGCCTACGGCCATATTGGTACGAGTCAATGGTAGTAGTCCTAAACGCAACATTGGTTATCGGTGCGACATGGACGCTTTGCCCGTCGATGAAGATAATGGTTTAAGTTACGCTTCGAAACATCCACATGTTATGCATGCTTGTGGACATGATATTCATATGACAGTAGCTTTAGGAATTTTAAATTATTTCAGTGAGAATCAACCAATCGATAATTTGATATTTTTCTTTCAACCAGCTGAAGAGAGTCAAAGCGGTGGGAAAGTTGCTTATGATAGAAATGCTTTTTCAGGACGCTTTCGTGTAGATGAATTTTATGGACTGCATGATAATGCCCAGTTACCAGCAGGCGTTATAGGATGTCGTAACGGTACCTTATTTGCCGGTACAACCGAAGTCAATATTATTATTACTGGTAAGAGTGGCCATGCAGCTTATCCTCATTTAGCAAATGATAGTATCGTTATCGCAGCAAACTTTATCCAGCAAGTACAGACAATTGTGTCACGCAATATCGATCCCACTAAATGCGGTGTGATTACTTTCGGTAAGATTGATGGTGGTGTGATTAGAAATGTAATTGCCGGTTCAACGCGCTTGGAAGGTACGATACGTGGTTTAACACAACCAATGATTGAATTTATTCGTCAACGAATTACTGAAATCGCTAGTGGATTACAAAAATCATTTAATTGCCAGATTACGGTCGAATTTAATCAAGGTGGTTATTTTCCGGTTGAAAATAATCCAAGATTGACTAAGATCTTTATTGATTTTATGAAAAACGATCCTAAAGTCACTTTTCAAGAAACCGAGCCAAAAATGACGGGCGAAGATTTTGGCTACTTGTTAAATAAGATTCCAGGAACGATGTTTTGGTTAGGCGTCGACAGTCCAGGAGCCTTACATTCAGCTGAGTTTTTACCTAAAGAGTCTGCAATTGACAAAGGAATTGCAGCGATGACTAGCTTTTTGAAATATAGGATGAAATTGGAGGATAAAAAATGTTCAATGATGTAGATTTAATGACGGCGATAATTACTCCGTTTGATCAAGCACAAAAAATTGATTATCCAGCTCTGAAAAAGTTGACGGAACACTTACTCGCAACAGGCACGAAGGGTTTTGTCATTGGCGGTACGACAGGAGAGACACCAACTTTGACAGAAGCTGAAAAACTAGAATTGTATCGGAAATTTGTTGAAATAGTCGATGGTAGAGTGCCAATTATTGCTGGAGCCGGTAGTAACAATACTCAACAGACGATTGATTTTATTAACAAGTTGGCTCAGATTTCAGGAATTGATATGGCTTTGGTCGTAGTACCTTATTACAACAAGCCTAATCAACGTGGCATGAAGGCTCACTTTGAAACAATTGCTAAGAATTCCCCCTTACCAATTATGATCTACAATATTCCAGGTCGAACCGGAGTCTTGATGGAAAAGGAAACTGTCGTTGAATTATCTCAAAATCCAAATATTCAAGGAATCAAACAGTGTAATACGATGGAAGATTTGGAATACATCGTTGAACATACTCCAGCTGATTTTAATGTTTACAGTGGTGAAGATGCCCAAGCACTTTTTGCAAAAGTAATTGGTGCAAATGGAGTCGTGTCAGTAGCTTCACACATTTATGGAAATGAAATGTCGAAGATGTACAGCCTTTTGGATCAAGGAAATTATCAAGAGGCAGGGGCAATCCAACGTCAATTGACACCTAAGATGGCAGCTTTGTTCATGTATCCTTCACCTTCACCAGTTAAAGCAGCTTTGAATAAATTAGGTTATCAAGTTGGTGGCTGTCGTTTGCCAATTGTATCTTTGAATGATGAAGAAAAAGCTATTTTATTTGAAAAACTAGGATTATAGGAGGATTTAGATGATAAAAGTAATTGTTTCTGGTTTCAATGGATCAATGGGACAAAAGGCCGTTAAGATGGTCAATTCAAATGACGATTTACAATTAGTTGCAGGTTTTAATCCAGTAGTTAAAGAGCTAGATCCAGCAAAATATGGGTTAGCTAAGGAAGTAAAAATTTTTAATCGGTTAGATGATATTGATGTTGCAGCTGATATTTGGATCGATTTCTCAATCCCTAGTGCTGTTTATGAAAATACTAAGTTTGCAATTGAACACGGTATTCGTCCAGTAATTGGAACTAGTGGAATGTCTGAAGAACAGACGCAACAGTTAAAAAAATTAGCCGATAGTAAAAATCTTGGTGGGATCATTGCCTCAAACTTTGGTTTATCAGCAGTTTTGATGATGAAATTTGCGCAGGTAGCTGCTAAGTACTTTGATGAATCAGAAATTGTCGAAAAGCATCATGAAGATAAAATCGATGCACCATCTGGAACAGCTTTGAATACTGCTCGCTTGATTTATGAAGCTCGAGGACATGATCAAGTTCAGCACAGTAATAACGACCCAATGCAGACGCGTGGTGGCGATTATCATGGAACGAAGATTCATGCTTTGCGTCTACCTGGATTTGTCGCCGATGAGGAAGTTATTTTTGGTGGAACCGGTGAAACTTTAACAATTTCTCAGAGTACGACGGATCGAGAATCATTTATGACTGGAGTTAAATTAGCTATTCATGAAGTGATAAAACAAGATCATTTAGTGATTGGACTAGAGAAAATTATTTAGAAATAATTACATTAAAACTAATTAAATGAGTCTGATTTATTATAGAATTAAATTAATATAATTTAAGGAGTGTAATAGAATGCCAGAATTAGATTCAACTGTAAAGAATGTTGTAAATGAGACGCTTGATCCAATGGGTCGTTCCCAAATCAGAATTTTTGCAGAAAAATTTGCTAAGATTCCTGGAATCATCAAAATGACTCTAGGTGAGCCTGACTTCAATGTTCCTGAACATGTTAAAGCCGCCGCAATTGAAAGTATAAAGGATAATGATTCACATTATTCTGACCAAAAAGGAATTCTTGGTTTACGTGAAGCCATTTCCAATTATTTAAGTCAACGTTTTGATATTCACTATGATCCAGAAACGGAAGTCGTAGTAACGATTGGTGCTACCGAAGCTATTTTAGATTCTTTAGCTGCCATTATTAATCCGGGTGACAAGGTATTGATTCCGACACCAACTTTTGCTTTGTACATTCCAATTGTCAAAGTACTAGGTGGAATTCCAGTTCAAATCAACACTACAGACGATGGTTTTCGTTTGACTGGTGAACGCCTTCAAGAAGTTATTGATGAGGAGGGAGCTGATAAGGTTAAAGCTTTGATGCTCAATTTCCCAGGTAACCCAACAGGCTTTGTTTATTCAAAGGAGCAACTGGAAGAAATTGTTGATGTAGTTAAAGATAAAAATATGTTTGTCGTTTCAGATGAAATCTATGCTGAATTGACTTATGGACGAAAACATATTTCATTGGCAAAATTAATGCCAGGAAAGACGATTTTGATTAATGGGTTATCGAAATCACACGCAATGACAGGTTACCGGATCGGTTATGTCGTTGGACCAAAAGATTTCATTACAAACGCAGCAAAGATGCATGCCTTTGCTGTCACTGCACCTTCTAATCCAGCTCAATATGCGGCTAAAGAAGCGTTGACTAATGGAATTGATGATCCAGTTGCAATGCGCGATATTTATCAAAAGCGCCGAGACTACATTGTTGAGCAATTAAATGACATCGGCTATAAAACACTTTTGCCAGAGGGAGCTTTTTATACTTTCTCAAAGATTCCAGAAGAGTTTCATTTAACAGCTATTGAATTTGCCAATAAGTTAGCAACTGAAGGCAAAGTTGGTGTCACGCCAGGTGTTGCTTTCGGTGAAGGCGGCGAAGGTCATTTCAGAATGTCCTACGCTTGTTCAATGGATGATATTAAAGAAGCCATGAAACGTTTAAGAGCTTTTACTGAACAATTAAAAAATTGATTTAAGGGATGAAATAATATGAGTGATGGATATACAGTAGCAATTTTAGGTGCCACAGGTGCCGTGGGAACGCGTTTAATTCAACAATTGGAACAATCAACGATTCCAGTAAGTAAAGTTAAATTATTAGCGTCATTTCGTTCAGCCGGGAAAGTTTTACAATTCAAAGGTCAAGATGTGACCGTTGAAGAAGCTAAGCCAGAATCCTTCGATGGTGTCGATATTGTTTTAGCTTCAGCAGGTGGTTCAGTTTCAAAGAAATTCTTGCCTGAAGCTGTCAAACGAGGCGCAGTTTGTGTCGATAACACTAGTGCTTTTCGAATGGAAGAGTCAGTTCCTTTAGTTGTTCCTGAAGTCAATGAGGCAGCGTTATACAACCATCACGGTATTATTGCCAACCCTAACTGTTCAACGATTCAAATGATGGTCGCACTAGAACCGATTAGAAAAGCTTTTGGTTTGAAACAAATTATCGTTTCAACTTATCAAGCTGCAAGTGGTGCAGGTCAGAGTGCTCTAAACGAGCTATATTCCGAAGCAAAAGATTACCTAGATGGTAAAGATATGCAAGCTAATATTTTCCCAACTAAGGGAGATAAAAAACACTATCCACTAGCCTTTAATTTGTTGCCACAAATTGATGTCTTAGAGGACAATTTATATTCACATGAAGAGTGGAAGATGATTCATGAAACTAAGAAAATCATGCTTGGCGACATGAATTCACCAAAAATCAAAGTTACTGCAACTTGTGTCAGAGTTCCAGTTCCCATCAGCCATGGTGAATCGATCTATATTGAAGTAGAAGACAAGTCAGCTACAACTGAACAAATTCAAGACTTGATCAGAAAAGCTCCAGGAGCTGTTTTGCAAGACGATCCCAAGAATCAAGTTTATCCACAACCTATTAATGCAGTTGGCAAGCGTGAAACATTTGTTGGTCGGATTCGTCCAGATTTGGAAAACCAAGGTGCTTTCAATATGTGGGTCGTTTCCGACAATCTACTAAAAGGTGCAGCTTGGAATACGGTTCAAATTGCGGAGTGCTTAGTAGCAGACGGCTTGGTTCATAATTAGAGTTTGTTGCTCCGGACTGAATAACGGATCTATGTTTTATCTGCTTTCCGTTTATTTAGGAATAATAGTTCTATTTGAAATAAAAGAAACAAAATTTAAAACAAACTAAAAAAATAACATCTATTCTTTAATAGTACGCAATTGGTTGTTAAGTAATCATACGCATATTGAGAATAGATGCTATTTTATTTTCAGAATTGATTGAGATAAATATTAATAGATACTATCTTGTGCGGAAAACGGCAATGCAAAAAGAAAACTGCTGTATTTTAAACCTTGTTCCATTTTTTTTGCGTGATTTCTGTTAGAATATTCAGAGACAAAAAAATTTTCAAGGTGAGAATAAAAATGAAGCGAATAACGAATGTTTTCAACGAAGGTGCCTTAGACTTATTGGCAAATGCCGGAGTCGCGATACCGTATTTCTTCTGTTTGACTTTGTACAATCAAAATAAGAGTGTCTTTGTATATGCTTTACCATTTTTAATGCTGTATACTTTTCGGGCTTTAGGGATGTTGATGACTACTTTTATCACATTGCCAGCTTCGACCATGTTAGCAATGTCGAGCTTTTTTGGCGTTATAGGTTCGTTATGTATCTTGGGAGCAGGCAATCCTGTCTTTGGTATTATCGGTGGAATCCTTTTAGGATTAGCATCTAGTTGGATTTGGCCTTATTATTTGACGGTGCGTTCTCGAGGTAAAATGGATAAAGAGTTTAAATTCAATCGGATGCATTTGTTATCAGTTGTTTTGACATTAATTCTGTTGCTCGTGGTTGAATTGATTGCGACAAAGACAAAATTATTGAGTTTATCTTTTGTTTTGCTAGCGTTCCTATTTTTTGCAGCGATGGTTGGCGGTATGACGATCACTCATCGTCTGACGTTCTACCAAGGGATTGAGACGAAACAAAAATTCAGAGTTAATTCTTTATTTAGTTTGATTGTTTTGGCCAGTTTAGTGATGATGGTCTTTATTATTCGTTATTCTAGACTCCAAGCAGTTTCCAAGACTTTTGATTTAGTGATTGGTGTCGCTGCTATTTTGCTATTTTTATTCTTGGCTTATTATCAGATTGATATTCATAAGAAGATTTTTCCAGTTAGTTTGGTTGCTATCAATCGTGGTGTTGTGATGAACTTTGTCATGTTGTATGCAGTATTTGACAGTACAGTTCGTTTTGGTTTCAATTCTTTGATGCTGATTTATGCAATTTATTTAATTGGTTTTGAATTAGGCCCAGTTATTTTGAAAAAGTATCAGTCTTTACGCTATCCATTGTTACTATTAGGCTTGTTGTTGACGCTGATCAATTTCACATACTTTATAGGTTTATTCCTATGTGCAGTCTTCGTAGGGACAGATAATCGAATTTTGAATGATACTTTATACAGTCACCCGGACTTAGATTCTGAAAGAGCATTTTTGATTAAATATCAATTGTCTTGTGTTGGGAATGTTTCTCAACAATTAGTCTATATGACGACAATTTATTTCATTAGTTATTTTACTAATATCAATGCTTTAGGATTCTTTAACAATTTGAGTGATGGGCCAACGAATGGTGTTTTGTATGCTGTTCATATTTTTATTACTGCAGTAGTTTTCATTTATGCTGCCGTGACATTTTATTTTGCCCGCGAAAAAGAATAGGCATTACAACGTTACGTATTTTTTGATTTTAATATTTTTACACAAAATAAACAGTTGCTCCGTCGATAGGGTAACGCCGATTTGTGAAAAATCAGAATGATGATTTTTCTAAAGTTACAAATTGACTACTATATATAGTATATGTGTGTTATATAGCACAATATATTGTATTTGGTAGTCTTATTTTTTTATAAAAATCTCTGTATACTATGACTGATAAAAATTATTTTGAAATGGTGGGAAAATAAATGGAAACGGTCTTAAATCAGTTAAAAACAATCCCAGTTGAAAAAAGAGATGGTACTCAAACTGATTTTTATAGTTATAAGATTGATTTTATTTTAGATAAATTAGAACTGACAAAAAATTCAAAGCAGACTTTAGAAGAAGTGCTAGTTTCTAAATTTCATAATAACGATTTAATAAAAACTAGTGAACTTCATCAGGTTATCTTTGAACAATTGTCAAAAGAATCACAGACTGCGGCTGATAAATATCAAACGTACTATTTGGCAGATCAAGCTCGTTTTAAAGATGCGACCAATGTGCAATTAAATATTGAAAAATTGTTTGATCGTAATGAGCAAGTAGTTCATGAAAATGCAAATAAGGATAGTAATATTTTTAATACGCAACGTGATTTAGAGGCTGGTGTGGCTAGTCGAGCTATGGGATTAAAAATGTTGCCTAATTTAGTTGCGAAAGCTCATCTACGTGGTGATATTCATTGGCATGATTTGGATTATTCGCCGGTGACACCAGAAACTAATTGTTGCTTGATTGATTTTGATGAAATGTTGAGTAATGGTTTTAAAATCGGTAATGCTTGGGTAGCTTCACCTAAATCGATTCAGACGGCGACGGCACAGATGTCACAGATCATTGCTAATGTTGCTTCATTACAATATGGAGGATGTTCAGCTAATCGAATCGATCAATTATTGGCTCCTTATGCGCAAATGAATTACCGGAAACATCTAGCTGATGCAAAGAAATGGATCATAGCTGAGAAACAAGTTGAGTTTGCTAAAGAAAAAACTAAAAAAGATATCTATGATGCTATGCAAGCTTTAGAATATGAGATCAATACTCTGTATTCTTCGCAAGGGCAGACACCGTTTACGACGATTAATTTTGGCTTAGGAACTAGTTGGATCGAACGACAAATTCAAAAATCAATTTTACAAATTAGAATTAAAGGCTTGGGGAAAGAACATCGGACAGCAATTTTTCCTAAATTAACGTTTACAGTTAAACGCGGTTTAAATTTGAATCCCAATGATCCAAATTATGATATTAAAGAATTAGCTTTAGAGTGTTCAACTAAAAGAATGTATCCCGATTTATTGATGTACGACAAAATCAAAGAAATTACTGGCAGTTTTAAAACGCCGATGGGATGTCGGTCATTTTTACAAGGTTGGAAAGATGAGAATGGGCGTGAAGTCAATTCCGGTCGCATGAATTTAGGCGTTGTAACGGTCAATTTACCTCGTATTGCTTTAGAAGCTCAAGGCGATATGGAATTATTTTGGGAAATTTTTGAAGAGAAGATGAATATTTGTCATCACGCTTTGGAGTATCGAATCGAAAGGACTAAACAAGCTAAGCCTGAGAATGCGCCATTATTATATATGTATGGTGCTTTTGGAAAACGTCTGAAAAAAGATGATTCGGTCGATGAATTGTTTAAAAATGAACGAGCCACAGTTTCGTTAGGTTACATTGGTTTGTATGAAGTTTGCACAGTCTTTTTTGGTGATCACTGGGAAAACAATCAGACGGCACATGATTTTGCCGAAAAAATTACTAAAGCTTTGCATGATAAATGTCAAATGTGGGCTAAAACTAGTGGCTATCACTACAGTCTGTATTCCACGCCGGCTGAATCGTTGACAGATACTTTTTGTCGTGATGATTTAGAGAAATTCGGTGCAATTCCTGACGTTACGCAAAAAGAATACTACACTAATAGTTTTCACTATGATGTTAGAAAGCATCCAAACCCATTTGAAAAATTGACTTTTGAAGAAGTTTTTCCTAAATATGCTTCGGGTGGTTTCATTCATTATTGCGAATATCCTAATTTGCGCCAAAATCCTAAAGCTTTGGAGGCTGTTTGGGATTGGGCCTATGATCATGTGGGTTATTTAGGGACCAATACTTCGATTGATCAATGTTTCAAGTGTGGTTTCAAAGGTGAATTCAATGCGACTGCTAGAGGTTTTGTCTGTCCTAGTTGTGGAAATCATGATCCTCAATTTTGTGATGTGGTAAAAAGAACTTGTGGATACCTGGGCAATCCTCAGCAACGACCAATGATTCATGGACGGCATGTAGAAATTGCCTCTCGAAAAAAGAATTTGACTCCGGAGATGATAAAGAATGTCGCAGAATACGAGAAAACCAAACAATCCGACTCCCAAAGAATGGTTAAGCGCGGATTACAGTCTTAAAAAATACGCTGATTATAAACCGTTCAATTTCGTTGATGGGGAAGGAATACGGTGCAGTTTCTATGTTTCGGGATGCTTATTTAAATGTCCTGGTTGTTACAATGTAGCTGCTCAAAGTTTTAATTATGGTAAACCTTATACAAAACAATTGGAAGATCAAATAATTTCTGATTTGAGTCAAAGCTATGTTCAAGGATTGACACTTTTGGGTGGAGAGCCTTTTTTGAATACCGAAGTTTGCTTGTCGCTTTGTCGACGTGTCCGTCAAGAATTTGGTCATGAAAAAGATATTTGGTCTTGGACAGGCTATACATGGGAAGAAATGATGCAAGAATCAGCTGATAAATTGGAATTGTTATCACTACTTGATATTTTAGTCGATGGGCGTTTTATGCTCGATAAAAAAGATCTATCGTTACAATTTAGAGGTTCATCTAATCAAAGGATTATTGATGTACCAAAATCCCTAGCAAGTGGTAACGTTACAATTTGGGATAAACTAATTAAGTAAAACAGAGAGTGGAACAAGCCGGTTAGACTCAGACAGATAGCCTAATTTCACGAATTACACACTGGTTTTGTGTGTGATTTGGGAAATGTAGCTATGCGGCTGAGTCTGGCTTGTGTAACTCGTTTTAGTTAGAGAGTGGAAAACTCTCAAGCATTAAAACATATTAGGCCCTGGTAATTGTTTTTTGATTACCAGGGCCTTAATATGTTTTAAGCACAAAGTTTTTTGTTAGAGCTATTCAAAACTAATTGATAATTAGCCCAATTTAGAAAGAAATTGATAATTTGGGTTGATAAAAGTCTACTAATGTAGCTGTTTTTTAATAAATATAAAATGAAAATTAAATAAGAATCATTCCAATTTATGTCTCAAATGACTTCTTTTCCTGACTTGAACAAGGTATAATTATCTTAATAAGAAAATGGGAAGGTTGTGATTTCATGAACTCCGATAAAATTAAATTGTACGGAACTTTAACAATTGGTTTTATTGCAGCAATGTTGGAATTCGTTTTCCACCTGCCTCAATATGCACAATTGATTATCAGTGTTCTGGGATTATTGTTAGCCTTGATTATGTTTGTCGACATGATCAAAGTTTTAAAGTCAGGAAATTTTGGAATTGATTTACTTGCTATCACGGCAATTGTGGCAACAATCGTTTTAGGACAGTATTGGGCCGGTTGGATCGTATTATTGATGCTGACTGGTGGAGATACACTGGAAGAATTTGCCGCAAACAAAGCTAAAAGTGAGTTAAAGTCACTTTTGGATAACACGCCATCACAAGCACATCTGATTGATGAATCGGGAATTAAGGATATTGACATTGATGACGTCAAAGTGGGCGATACTTTATTAGTTCGTCCGAAAGAACAAGTACCTGTTGACGGAATCGTTTTTGAAGGTAATTCAGAAATTGACGAATCTTCTTTGACCGGTGAATCAGTGCCAGTCAATGTTTCTGAAGGGTCTCACGTCATGTCTGGTTCGATCAATGGAGACAATCCTTTTAAGATTACAGCAGAAAAAGTAGCCGCTGATTCAGAATATCAAGCTATCGTAAAGCTAGTCAAAGAATCAGAGACACATCCAGCTAAATTTGTTCGTTTGGCTGACCGTTATGCAGTGCCATTTACTTTGATTGCTTACATTATTGCGGGGGTTGCTTGGTATATTTCAAAAGATCCAGTTCGAATTGCTCAAGTTCTAGTCGTGGCTTCACCATGTCCACTGATTTTAGCTGCTCCAATTGCATTTGTATCTGGAATGAGTCGGACAAGTCGAAACGGAATTATTATCAAATCTGGTACTGCACTAGAGAAGCTCAATTCAGCTCAAACAGTTGCGTTCGATAAAACAGGTACCATCACTAAAGGTAAGTTGGTAGTTGATGAACTCCTTGTGCCAACTAATTTTGACCAAGACCAAGTCATTGCTTATGCCGCTAGTTTGGAACAAAATTCCAGCCACGTTATGGCGAAAGCAATTGTTGATTATGCCATCGAAAAGAAAATTCCATTTGAAAAAACTGAGAATTTAAAGGAGATAACCGCTCAAGGAATTCAAGGCACAATTGATGGTCATGATGTTAAAGTCGGTCAAGCACAGTTTGTAACGACGCAACAAGTTCCTGAGGTAACTGGTTCTGGAGTTTATATTTCCATCGATGGTCAATACGCTGGTGTGTACAGTCTATTAGACCAAATCCGGACGGAATCAAAGTCGACGATTCAAAAATTGAAAGATTTTGGTATCAAAAACATTTTAATGATTTCTGGCGATAAAAAAGAAGCAACTGAAATGGTTGCCTCTAAAGTTGGAATCACTCAAGCTTTTCCATCTAGTTTGCCAGCTGATAAAGTTAAGATCATCAATAATTTACCTAAAGAATTTCACCCAACTGTTATGGTCGGGGATGGTGTCAATGATGCGCCCGCCTTGGCTTTAGCTGATGTCGGTATTGCAATGGGATATAAAGGTGCTAATGCGGCCAGTGAATCAGCTGATGCCGTTATTTTACAGGATGATCTAAGTAAAGTTTCGACAGCTGTAAAAATTGCTCACGATACGATGAAAGTTGCTAAGGAAGCTGTTTTGATTGGGATTTTCATCTGTATTGCTTTAATGTTAGTAGCAGCTTTTGGTTTGATACCAACGATCATCGGTGCTATGTTGCAAGAAGTAGTCGATACCGTCGCTATCCTTTATGCACTACGTGCTAGAAGTGATAAATTATAACCAACCGTAAGTATCTAAATCCATATCACGCTTGGGTAATTTGGAAACGTAGGGATTACCCTCAACAATAAAACGCATATTTTTTGAAGTCCAAGGCTCCTTATTCTTCACGCCAATTCGAGGTGTGGCAAGAATATTTTTCGGAGTTTGGACTTTTTTTTCGGAAAAAATAAAGTTTTTGTCATTTAACTTAGTTCCGGATAAAGTTTTATCTTTGATACCAAAGGCGGACATCCACTTAGCCGGTCCATTTGTGACGTCAAAGCCAGTTTTCTTGCGATTCTGCTCCATGAGTTCTAAACCTTCAAGTGGTTGTAGAGCACGAATTAAGATACCATTTGGAGTACCAGCTTTTTGAATACTGATATCCATATCCAACCAACTGTGGATCGAATAAATATAAATTGTTCCTCCAGCTTGATATAGTGGGTCATTAGCTTCAGTATGTCGATTGTTGTAACTATGAGCCGCCATGTCGATTGGACCTAAATAAGCTTCAGTTTCCACAATAATTCCTGAAAATTTACCTTTTTCAGAATTATAAGTGAAAGTATGGCCCAACATATCCTGCGCTAAACCCATTGTTGCCGCGCTTTCGAAGTACTTTTGAATATTCAAAATAAAAAATCCTCCTGTTTTTTCAAAAAAAGTTAAAAAAAAGCTTGCTACACTCTTATTATTATTGTATTATATTTCTTGTGCTTGAGAGAGAGCCAAACACAAATAAATATTTATGACCCGTTGGTCAAGTGGTTAAGACACCGCCCTTTCACGGCGGTAACATGAGTTCAAATCTCGTACGGGTCATTTTGGAGGATTAGCTCAGCTGGGAGAGCATCTGCCTTACAAGCAGGAGGTCACAGGTTCGATCCCTGTATCCTCCATTCCAAAAACGTTAAGCATCTAACTTAGTTAGGTGCTTTTTTGTTGTGCTTTTAAACAGGATAAATTTTTAGTTATGTCATACATTTTAATATTTTGGTTGAATAGGAGCACAATCATCTATCAAAATACCAAATCTTGAATCAGAATAGATTTAGTGTTCCTAAATATACGGAAAGCAAATAAAATATAGCATCGTTATTCAGTCCTCCACAAAAAACTCAATTGTGCCCAGAGCGTTCCAGTCCCAATTGAGTTTTTTGTGGAGGACGGCATATTTACACCATCCAGCTAAAACATTAGATTATTAAAATAATATTTCCTACGATTCGATAAAATAAATTTGATTCTGAAAATCCACGATATTTTTTCAGTAAAGACATCAATAAAACAAACACAACGATAACAATTGCCGTGATTAAACTAATATATTTTAAGAAAAACAAAATCAACGCTAAAACAGATAGAACTCCAATCTGCAAATAGTCGGAAAGTTTCCCATCAAAATAATTGATCAAAACACTAGCTAAGTTTATCAAAAGCAGTGGTACGACAAAGTTAATTGAGATAAAATGCATATAGGTAAACGCTAATGCAATTGACATAAAACTTGGTACGACAAAGTTTTCAATCAAGGGACCGTAATTTTGATAATTATCTGGCAAATACTTAAGTAAGTATAAGAAGACTAATTGCGCAAAAATCAAAATGATGACAAATTTGTTGAGTGAACTTAGTGATAAAATGGCGACAATTAGATAAATGACGCTATATAAGATGTGAAAGTACTTATTAGGATTAAGCTGTAGGATATAATCTTTATAAAGTGCGACCATCGCTACCATGATGATCAAAAATCCGTTGATTGAGTAATTATGAAGATCATTTACGAAGATAAAGATAAATGGAAATATGTGGTAGCTCAAAAATTCCATGAAAGATATTAATAATTTTTTAGATTTTAAATTGGTCATGAGCACTCCTCTTATGTATAAAATCATATTAATGTAGAAAAAGTTTAACGTCAATTACAGTTTTTTTATGAAAATAGCCCAATTTTGTGTTAACCTGTTAAGAGGTTCCTGATGGGATCCTTTTTTGCGAGGAGAAGCCCTGTAACCGAAAAGGTGGAAAGAAAACATGTCAAAAAATTATTTATTTACTTCTGAATCAGTTTCAGAAGGACATCCAGATAAAGTTGCTGATCAAATAAGTGATGCAATTCTCGATGCTATTTTAGCAAAGGATAAAGATGCACGTGTTGCGTGCGAAACAACCGTTACAACTGGTTTAGTACTAGTTGTAGGTGAAATATCAACTACCGCATACGTTGATATTCAAAGTGTTGTTCGTAAGACAATTACAGATATTGGCTACGATGGCACTAATCCAGGATTTGATGGTAATAGTTGTGCCGTATTGGTAGCACTAGATGAACAATCTCCTGATATTGCCCAAGGTGTAGATGATGCGCTCGAAAAGCGTGACAATGCAAAGGACGTCGACCCATTGGATCAAATCGGTGCCGGTGATCAAGGTTTTGTCTTCGGTTTCGCTACTAATGAAACTAAAGAATTCATGCCATTGCCAATTTCTCTAGCTCACAAGTTGATGAGAAAAACTGCTGAAGTTAGAAAAAACGGTACGATCCCTTACTTGATGCCAGATGCAAAATCTCAAGTTACCATCGAATATGATGGAAATGATCATCCAGTACGTGTTGACACAATCGTTTTGAGTACTCAACACAAAGCTGATGCAAGCTTAGATCAAGTTAAAAAAGACATCAAGAAGTATGTTATCGATGAAGTTGTTCCAAGTAACATGATGGATGAAAATACAAAAATTTTAATTAATCCTACTGGTCGTTTTGTTATTGGTGGACCAGAAGGAGATTCCGGTTTAACTGGACGTAAAGTTATCGTTGATACATACGGTGGTTTTGCTCGTCATGGTGGTGGTGCTTTTTCAGGTAAAGATGCTACTAAAGTTGACCGTTCAGCTAGTTACGCTGCTAGATACATCGCTAAGAATCTAGTTGCGGCTGGTGTGGCTGAAAAAATGGAAATTCAAATTGCTTATGCCATTGGTGTAGCAAGACCAGTATCAATTCATGTTGATACTTTTGGTACTAGTGATTATTCAGAAGAACAAATTGTTAATTGCATTAACCAATTCTTCGACTTACGTCCACTAGGTATCATTCAAATGTTGGATCTACAAAGACCAATCTATAAGAAGACGGCCGCATATGGTCACTTCGGACGTACAGATATCGATTTACCATGGGAAAAACTTGATAAAATTAATGATATTAAGAGTTTCTTGAAAATTTAGTCGGTGATTACAGAGGCGTTCCTTAAAGGTAAACTTTAAGAGACGTCTCTTTTTTTATGGGAGGATTTATTTATATGGAACAAAAGAATCAATCAAATGTAGTAATTGTTACAATAGCGGTTTTCATAGCAACATTTATGACTGCCATTGAGGGGACAATCGTTTCAACTGCCATGCCAACAATAATTGGTAGTTTACATGGTGTTAGTCTGATGAATTGGGTCTTCTCAATTTATTTATTAATGACTGCAGTTGCTACACCGATTTACGGAAAATTATCAGATATTGTCGGACGTAAACCAGTTTTAATGATTGGTTTAGTTTTGTTCGTTATTGGATCAACACTTTGTGCCATGTCAAATTCAATGTTGACCTTGATTTTAGCACGAGTGGTCCAAGGAATAGGTTCCGGTGCGATTCAGCCCTTGACCTTTACAATAATTGCAGATATTTATCCGCTTGAAAAAAGAGCCAAAATTTTAGGATTCAATGGGTCAGCTTGGGGAATTGCTGCGATTATTGCACCACTATTAGGTGGTTTTATCGTTGAGCAGTTAAGTTGGCACTGGGTCTTCTTGATCAATTTACCAGTTGGATTGTTGACGATGGGCTTGATCTGGTTCTTCTTTAAAGAAGAAAAACGTGAACACACTAAATTGAGTATAGATTACACAGGAACTGTTTTATTGATTTTTGTCTTGTTGCCTTTGATGCTAGCACTACAAAATATTGGCAGTGGCAAAGCAATATTGACAATTGGATTAATATTGGTGTCACTTATTTCAATTTTCTTATTTATTAAGACAGAGAAAAAAGTTAAAGACCCAATTTTGCCTTTAGAATTGTTTAAGAATAAAACTTTCGTAATTCAGAACTTATTAGCCTTGATCGTTAGTGGATTTTTGATTGGCTTTGAAGCCTATATTCCAACTTGGATGCAAGGAATTCTTGGACTTAGCCCTTCCATGGGAGGATTTGCCGTTACACCAAGTTCAATCGTTTGGATCTTTGGATCATTCTGGGCTGGAATGTTAATTAAAAAAATGGCTCCAAATAGAGTCATTTATATTAGTTTATTTTTCTTAGCAATTGCTAATGGCTTGTTATTAATGGCCGGACCAACGACGCCATTTATTTATTTCTGTAGTTTAGCGGCAGTAGCCGGTTTAGGATTCGGCTTAACAATCACAACGACAACCGTAACCGCACAAACTGTTGTTGAACCAGAAAATGTTGGTGTGGCAACTAGTTTCAATACGTTGTTGAGAACCATTGGTCAATCAATGATGGTCTCAGTTTACGGAATTATTTTGAATACCGCCTTAGCTAAAGGTGCTGCAGAAAATAAGAATATTTCAGTCGATATGATGAATAAGCTGATTGATCCGCAAACGGCTAGTTCCTTGCCACACGAGCTTTTACCCAAAATGCGACAAATTCTTTTTTCTGGATTGCACAATATTTACGTCGCTTCTCTTGTATTATTAGTGTTGGGATTAATTTTGAATGCCTTTGAGCTGAAGAATAAAAAGATCCTTGGCTCTGAACAATAGAGTATTAAAAGTTAGGATAGTAGCTGCTAAAGTATATCCGCCTAACACATCACTCGGATAATGAACGCCGAGAAAGATTCGACTGAAGCCGACTAAAACTACCGCGAGAATTGCAAGGATACTAATGATAAATTTGATTGAAGTTTTCTTTATAATGAAGAGACTGATAATTAAAAGTGAAATGTATAACGCAAATGAGCTGGCTGAGTGCCCACTAGGGTAACTGAAGCCACCCGCATAGACATAATGGTGATGACTTGGTCGAGGTCGATCCATTATGTTTTTTATTAGGCTATTTAAGAGCGCCACGACGACCTTATTCAGTACCAAAAATATTCCAGCATAATAATATTTTTTACAAATTAAAATTATAAAAAATATAGCTGCAAGTAATATTGTAGGTATAGTATCACCCATATTTGTAATCGGTTTAAAAATATTTAAAGACCAGATATTGTGATGATAAAATTGCTGGATAAGCGCTTGATCAAAGGATGTAATCAATTTTGTTTTTAAGGCAACATTCATCGTCCAAAAAACGAAGAATAATGCCAAAAAGATATCCAATATGGATAATTTTTGAGTTATTTTCATAATTTTTAATCTCTCTATTGTTTAAGTTTTTGTTAAGAAATATAATAAAGTATAAAGATTTTGAGGGAGAGCAAAATACTTATGGTTATTACACGTCGAGAAAGAAAAAGCGAAGACAGTCGCTTGACTAGATTAAATAATAAAAAAATAAAGAATGCAAACTTCCGCAAAAACATGACCATTTTGGGTTCTAGTATGTTTGTCGGAGCAACCGTAGTTGAGATTGCCGATATTGCTGCTCCAACTCCAGTTAAAGCTGAGGCACTATCTGTCAATAATTTATTGTCTCAAAACTCAGTTATTACTAAACAAATTACTTCGAAAGGTTCAGGAGATCAACAATTCTTGGACTATATTGGTAATTCAGCACGTAAATTAGCTTCAAACAATGACTTGTACGCTTCGGTCATGATTGCCCAAGCGATGATTGAAAGTGGATGGGGTACTAGTGGTTTAGCAAGTGCGCCTAATTACAATCTCTTTGGTATCAAAGGAGAATACGACGGCCAATCAGTTAATATGGGTACACAAGAAGACGATGGTACTGGAAATCTATATTCAATCGATTCTAATTTTAGAAAGTATCCATCGTATAAAGAGTCCCTTGAAGATTACGTTTCTTTGTTGAGAGGTGGCACATCAGACAATTCGCAATTGTACGCTGGAGCT
Source organism: Companilactobacillus miaonis (assembly GCF_036913615.1). Lineage (NCBI taxonomy): Bacteria > Bacillati > Bacillota > Bacilli > Lactobacillales > Lactobacillaceae > Companilactobacillus > Companilactobacillus miaonis. The sequence continues at coordinate 23,274 of NZ_JAYKTX010000003.1, forward strand.
TGGAAGAGTAACACAACATCTTATAAGGATGCTACTAAGTTTTTGACTGGCCGTTATGCTACTGATACAACTTATGCTGATAAATTAAATAATTTGATTGAAAAGTACAATTTAACACAGTTTGATACTGACACAACTAGCAAGGATAAAACTTACACGGTTGCTCAAGGTGACACTTTGCAATCTATTGCGGATAAATTTAATATTTCAGTTGAAGATTTGATGAGTATTAATAATTTAAAAACTAACAATTATATTTATCCTGGTAAGACTTTGATCATCACACAAATTATTGGTGCTGATGGCAATCCATTGTCACAGTCAACAACTTCTTCAAGCGATAACAATACGATTATGGTCAATACTTCGGCTGTAAAAGAAGATACAGGTAACGTCGGTGATGCTTATGAAGATTCACAAGCACCAGTTGTCGTTCAAGATGAACGTAATGGTGTTAAAAAATATGATCCAAGTGAAAATACCGATACGATCAATGTTCAAAATGATTATGATTCACAAGCCCAAGAATCTAAATCTGTCACGGTTCAAGATGGCGATACACTGGACTCGATTGCTAATAGTGCAGGAACGACAGTTGACAATTTAAAGAAGTTAAATAACTTAAATTCAGATTTATTGGTTGTCGGAACTACATTATTGGTATAGAATACTAATCAATGGAAGTAGTAGATTTTAAGAAGACTATTCAGAAAGCGCATGGGGATGTGAATGCGTAGCTTCTTATTTTCGAACTCGTCCACTTATCATAGTTGCCGAAACTAAGTAAGTAACTACATCTAATCCGTGTTAAGGATTTCAAGAGTCGTACTTATTTAGTGCGGAACTTAGGTGGTAACGCGATAACTCGTCCTATGATTTTATAATCATAGGATTTTTTTTGTATAGGAGGAGAATTTATGTACAATCACAATACTGTTGAAAAGAAATGGCAAAAGTATTGGAAGGAACACGATACTTTTAGAACAACTAATGATCCTAAGAAGAAGAACTTTTATGCCTTAGATATGTTCCCATACCCATCAGGTCAAGGACTTCACGTGGGACACCCAGAAGGTTATACAGCTACTGATATTATTGCTCGTATGAAACGTGCTCAAGGATACAATGTTTTGCATCCAATGGGCTTTGATGCCTTTGGACTACCAGCTGAACAATATGCCCTAAATACAGGACACACACCAGCTGACTTTACTGAAAAGAATATTCAAAACTTCAAGCGTCAAATCAATTCACTTGGTTTTTCATATGATTGGGATCGTGAAGTTCAAACAACTGATCCGAAGTTCTACAAATGGACACAATGGATCTTTGAACAAATGTACAAAAAAGGTTTGGCTTATGAAGCTGAAGTTCCTGTTAACTGGTCACCAGATTTAGGGACTGTTGTTGCTAATGAGGAAATCATTGATGGAAAGACTGAACGTGGTGGTTTCCCAGTTATTAGAAAACCTATGCGTCAGTGGATGCTTAAGATTACAGCTTATGCTGATCGTCTGATTGATGATTTGGATGATATTGATTGGCCAGAAAGCATCAAGGAAATGCAAAGAAACTGGATCGGTCGTTCAGTTGGTGCTCAAATTACTTTCCCATTAGTTGACCATGACGAAAAGGTCAATATCTTCACAACTAGACCAGATACAGCTTTTGGTGTGCAATACATGGTGCTTGCTCCAGAACATGATTTAGTTGATAAAATCACAACACCTGAGCAAAAAGCAGCTGTGGATGCATATAAAGAAGAAGTGTCACACAAGTCTGATTTGGATAGAACTGATTTAAATGATGAAAAGACTGGTGTCTTCACTGGTGCTTATGCTATTAATCCAGTTAATGGTGAAAAGATTCCCGTTTGGATCTCTGATTATGTCCTTGTAACTTATGGTACAGGTGCTGTGATGGCTGTTCCTGCTCATGATGATCGTGATTTTGCTTTTGCAAAGAAATTCAATCTACCAATGAAACAAGTTATCGAAGGCAACCTTGATGATGGTGCAATCACTGGTGACGGAAAGCATATCAATTCTGATTTTCTCAATGGTTTGAATAAGGAAGATGCTATCAATCGGATGGTTGAATATCTTGAAGATAAAGGCATCGGTGAAAAGAAGGTTAATTATCGTCTACGTGATTGGGTCTTCTCACGTCAAAGATACTGGGGTGAACCAATTCCTGTTATCCATTGGGAAGATGGCACAACAAGTCTTGTTCCAGAAGATGAATTACCACTTAAATTACCAGAAGATGATGACATCAAGCCATCCGGTACAGGTGAAAGTCCATTAGCTAACTTAACTGACTGGGTCAACGTGGTTGATAAAAACGGTCGTAAAGGCCGCCGTGAAACTAATACAATGCCACAGTGGGCCGGTTCATCATGGTACTACTTGAGATACATTGATCCACATAATGATAAAGAACTTGCTGATTACGACCTATTGAAACAATGGTTACCAGTTGATCTTTATATCGGTGGTGCAGAACACGCTGTACTTCACTTACTCTACGCTCGTTTCTGGCACAAAGTTCTTTATGATCTAGGAGTTGTTCCAACTAAGGAACCATTCCAAAAGCTATTCAACCAAGGAATGATTCTTGGTAAAGGTCATGAAAAGATGTCTAAATCAAAAGGTAACGTTGTTAACCCTGATGATGTAGTCGAACAATATGGTGCCGATACTTTGAGAACTTACGAAATGTTCATGGGACCACTAGATGCTTCAATCGCTTGGTCAGAAAATGGACTTTCCGGTTCAAGCAAATTCTTAGACCGTGTCTGGAATCTCTTCATCAATGATGATGACTATTCAACACTTCGTGATGGCTTCTTGAGTGACGAAAATGATGGAAAACTTGATAAAGTTTACAATCAAACTGTTAAGAAAGTCACAGAAGACTATGATGCTTTGCATTTCAACACTGCTATTTCGCAAATGATGGTTTTCGTCAATGAAGCGCACAAAGTCGATACAATGCCAAAATCTTACGCTGAAGGATTAGTTAAGTTGCTTGCACCAATCGCTCCCCATATGATGGAAGAACTTTGGAATAAATTTGGTCATTCAGAATCAATCTCATATGCTGCTTGGCCAACATTTGATGAAAGCAAACTAGTTTCTGATACAGTTGAGATCATCGTCCAAGTCAATGGTAAACTTCGTGATAAGCTTGAAGTTGCAACTGATACGGCAAAAGATGAATTAGAAAAACTTGCTAGAAATGATGAGAAAGTTCAAAAATTCATTGAAGGTAAAAGCATCGTTAAAGTAATTGTTATTCCTAATAAAATCGTTAATATCGTTGTTAAATAATTAATCAACAAAAAAGGCTTCGGAAATTTTTCCGGAGCCTTTTTGGTTGAATAATTAAACTATCTGAACATTAAAGGGTGAGGGCTGATACGTGTGTGTAAATGAATAATTGCATGAAACTACTTTATATTTAAATAAAATATTTTATGGTCTAAATATCCAACAAACATTATTTTACCATTTGGAAACAATCGTTAGTAGCGAATAAATTGGCAATTTGTCTAATTTAATTTTTTTTGGCATAGAAATAATTTGCAATTTCTCGAATTTAAGAGTAATTTAAATTTTTTAAGATGATAACTTTGCTATAATTGAGAAGATAGTTTTTAAGGTGGTGCATGTTTTGGGCGTAAATAAGAGCCAAGATGAAGAAGTTATGCCAGTTTTAAATCCAGAATCGTCATCTCAAGATACAATGCTGAAGGGTTCAGCCTGGATGACGGCTGGTAGTATTTTCTCTCGAATATTAGGAGCAATCTATATTATTCCCTGGATGGCTTGGATGGGATCAGATTATCCGGCCGCTAATGCGTTATTTGCAAAAGGATATAATATTTATAGTCTCTTTTTAATTGTTTCAACTGCAGGAATTCCTGGAGCAATTTCAAAGCAAATTTCTCACTATAATGCTCTTGATCAATATTCAACTGGAAATAAGCTGTTTAAGCACGGTTTGAAGATCATGACCTTTATGGGTGTTTTATTTGGAGCAATCATGTTCTTTGGGGCACCTGTATTAGCGACGTTATTTACAGATGGTGATCCACGTAGTATTCCTGTTATTAAATCTTTAGCAGTAGCTGTTCTAATTATTCCAATTCTAAGTATCTTAAGAGGATACCTACAAGGTTATTCGGATATGGCGCCTTCGGCAATCTCACAATTTATCGAGCAAATAGCTCGGGTGATCTATATGTTGCTTGCAACTTATTTAATTATGGTTGTAAATAAGGGGAATTATATTAACGCGGTTGTCCAATCAACTTTTGCAGCCTTTATTGGTGCGGCAGTCGCTATTGGAATTTTGGTCCTGGCAATTTTGAAAAAATTACCACGACTACGTCAGTTATCCCGAAATGGTAAACCAACCGAGAATGTTAATGAAAATAACTTTACTCGTGAAATCTTTGAACAAGCGGTTCCATTTATTATTTTGGACGCTGGTATAACATTCTTTAATTTGTTTGACCAATCTACTTTTAATCAATTTATGAGAATGTTTGTAAATGCTACTTCAGCGCAATTAGATAATTATTATTCGCTATTTGGTTTTCAAGCAAATAAGTTGATCATGATTATCGTTTCCTTATCTAGTGCAATGGCAGTTACCGCTGTACCAATTTTGTCAGGTTTGTATTCTAAAGGGAACAAGCGAAAAATTGAAGATCAAATTTCAAATACTTTGGAACTCTTTTTCTTCATAATGATTCCAGCTTCATTAGGGATGTATGCTGTGGCACAACCATTGTGGACAACTTTTTATCGTTATGATTCACTCGGTATCTTAATGCTCCAATTTTCATCCGTGATTTCTATTTTGCTAGGTCTGTTTACTGTTTTATCCGCGGTCTTACAGGCTTTGTATCGTAACAGATTAGCTATTAAATATTTCGTCTATGGTTTTATTGCCAAAGTCGTCGTGCAATTACCAATGATTGGGATTTTCCACGAATTCGGTCCATTGGTTGCAACGAGTATCGGTATGGGTGTAGTTTCATGGTTAATGTTAAGAGAATTACATGCGATTTATCCATTTGATACCGGTCGTATTTCTCGTCGTATTAGTGGTATCATCTTGTTCTCATTGATCATGTTTGTTTCTGTAATGATCGTTAATTGGATTGTTTTCCACTTTGTTGGCAATTCAGATCGTATCATCAGTATGGTGGCATTGGTCTTTGAAGCAGGACTAGGTGGCGTAATTTATGGTTACTTAGTTTTGAAGACTTCACTAGCTGATAAGATTGTTGGTTCAAAAGTTGATCGAATTAGAAGATTGTTAAGAATGAAATAAAAAGTACCTCTTTTGGAAAATATTCCAAGAGGTACTTTTTTTTACTCCTGACTGAATTTAGCCATATATTTTGGTAATTTTTCTATTATTTTGGAAGGTAGAACGACATAGTTAGTTTTATTTAATTTATCTGCAATAATACTGTGGATTAAAAGGGCGCTGGAGACAGTTTTGATTGAAAAGCCAAACTGACCAATGAAACCGGCTAAGATGCCAGTTAAGGTGTCACCCATGCCGCCAGTTGCCATGCCCGGATTTCCAGCTTGAATTTGAAGAATTCGATCTTGATAGTAGATTTCGGACAGATGCTTTTTTACGATCAAAACGGCTTTAGAATTGAGTTGCTTTAATTTGGCTTGATTATTGGCAGGTGTTTGCTGATCAATGGTTAATTGTGATAGTCTTTGCCATTCTCCTTGGTGTGGCGTCAAAATCAAATTAGCTTCAGACTGTAAAGCAATGTCAGTTTCGGCAATTAAAGTTAGAGCTGAAGCATCCAAAATGACGGTTTGTTGCGCTGTGGCTTTTGCTAAAACTACTTTTACAAGTCCCTTAGCAATTGATGAAGTTCCTAGGCCTGGCCCAATAGCAATGACATTACTATTTTTAATGGCTTCTTGTAAATCTTTTTTATTATGATAATCAATCGTCATAGCTTCAGGAATTCTGACATTGATGGCAGTAAATTTTTCAGGTACGGTAGCGACAGTTACTAAACCAGCACCACTGTGAATGGCAGCACTACTGCAAAGGATAGCGGCACCTCCAAAATGATTGGAACCGGCGACAATAAGAATTTTTCCATAATTTCCCTTATATGATTGAGGGTTTCGAGGGTTGATTACTTGATTTAAAACGATTTTATTGATTTTTTCCATTGCAAGAACCTCCAATTGTAGTATCATTTTAATTGTAATCTATTTTTGAAAAAAAGTATTGCCGTTGTGGCGGAACTGGCAGACGCGCAGTGTTCAGGTCGCTGTATGGTTTCCATGTGCGGGTTCGAATCCCGCCAACGGCATTAAAAAAGGGCAGATGCATGAGGCATCTGTCCTTTTTGAATCTCTAATTAGAAATCTTTTTCTCCTAAAGCATGTTGAGCGGCAACGTTTAAGATACTCCATTGTCTGTCAAAACCAGGTTGGAAGAAGAAGTCAGCATCGGCTAAATCTTCAACTGTTAGTTTATGTTGAATAGCGAGTGCTAAGACGTTTCCTTGAGCTGTAACGTCATAAGTGGAAAGAATGGCGCCACCTAAGAGAACGTGTGAACTTGGATTGAAGAATAGTTGGACGTAGACTTCAGGATTATTGTTGCCTGCTGGAACATAAGCTGGTCTGAGACTTCCTTGATAGAAGGAAGATTTGACATCAACGTTTGATCTCTTGGCTGTGAAGCTATTGAGTCCACTTTCAGCGAAGTGATAGTCAAAGACGCTCAAAGCAGAACTGCCAACGACACCACTAAATGGTAGAGCAGGATTCTTTTCGAATAAATGCTTAACAACGTATCTTGCTTCACGACGAACTACTGTGGCTAAAGCAATTGGCACGTGATTGTCAGCCGGAATTGAATAAGCAAGTGTAGCGTCACCAATAGCGTATACGTCAGGCAAATTAGTTTGGAGATATTCGTTAGTCTTGATCCAACCACGATCATCCAAATCGACAGTACCTTTTAGCCAATCAGTATTAGGTTGTACACCAGCAGCTTGAATAACTAAATCACTTGGATATTCGGCCGTATCAGTTTTGACACCAGTTACTGCCTTGTCTCCAGTGTAAGCTTCAATTTTAGTTCCAGTAACAACCTTAACGCCTTTTTCTTCAAGGTGTTTTTGAAGAATATCGGTCATTTCGGAATCTAAATAAGTTCCAAGAGGACGATCCAAAACATCGATCAAAGTAACATTTTTGCCGGCTTTAACACTAGCTTCAGCAGCTTCGATACCGATGTAACCAGCACCGACAACGGTGATATTCTTAACGGCTGAGTCTTCCAACTTAGCTTTGATCTTAGTTGCCCAGTCAAAACCTCTCATTAGAAAGACATTTTCCAAATCATTTCCAGCAACGGGAAGTGACTTTGGTGTGACTCCAGAACTTAAGATCAATTTATCGTAAGGATAATCTTGACTTGAGTTATCGGTAGTATCAATAACTGTGACGGTCTTTTTATCTGAATTGATTTTAGTAACTTGATGATTATTTAAAATTGCTACATTTTTATTTTCCGCAAAATCAGCAGGGCTAAAATTGCGAACATCATTTACATCTGTAACACTGTTTTCTAAATATAACTCCATACCACAGGACATGAATGAGACGAAATCTCCAGCCTCAAATAATTTAATATCAACATCATCATAGCGTTTCAATAATTCTAAAATTGATTGATGGCCACCGTGAGATGCTCCGACGATTACTACTCTTGTCTTTGACATAAAATAACCTCCATCTGTTCTTAATAAGAATCATTACAATCTAAGAATAGCTCTAAATGAAATCACTGTCAAATTATATGTTAGTTGACATATGTAAATAAATTAGTTTTAACTAAAAACAATCTTAGAAAGAACTTTACTGAGAGACTTTGGCGATAAAGCCAAATTTTCCTGTTTTAAGAGATCGTTGATTTCTTCTTTGATAGCTTGATCTTGCAGTTTCTTTAAGTATTGAAAACCAGCAATTGTTAAGCCGTTCAATTTGATCAAAGTAACGTATTTGAGTGGACTGACCACGCCAGAAACAATGTTATCATCAACCATACTAACTAAAGTGTTTTGCATGTCACGAATCAAGATTTGATTGTTATTGTCACTGGCGATGTAGTCTTTAACCTTCTGGTAACTTCTAGAGTCATCTAGTAGCTCTTGGAAATCCTTAGGATTTTTTTCAGCCATGATTTCTAAAATCATCTTGTACATGTCGAAGTAATTCATAAATACACAACCCTTCTTATTTACTCATCTTCATTATATTATCAGTCAATGATTAATGGGGAAAAATTAAATTAATCATAAATTACGCAAAATATGCTATTTGTATATTGCGTATTCTCAAAATATTTGCAAAATTTACCTCGAAAACCCCATAATTGAAGTAATAAAGATAGGAGATTTTATTATGATTAAAGAATTTAAGGACTTTATTAGTCGTGGTAATGTTTTGGATTTAGCAGTTGGTGTCATTATGGGGGCTGCTTTTACTTCCATCGTACAATCTTTGGTAAGTAATTTGATCAATCCATTGATTGGTTTATTTCTCGGAAAAATCAATTTAAGTAATCTAACCTTTGAAGTAGGTGATGCAACTTTCAAATACGGAACCTTCATTGAATCCATTATTAATTTCTTGATTATTGCTTTTGTTGTTTTCCTATTAGTTAAAGTTATGAACAAGATTATCAAAACTCGTCAGGAAGAAGTTGAAGAGGAAGAAGACGACAAACAAGAAGAAATGATTATGTACTTAAAGAAGATTTCTGAATTATTAGATGAAAAAAAAGAAGCTAATCGAAAATAATTAGCTTCTTTTTGTTATTCAATAGAATCAACCGTTTGCCAAGTCCAATGGCTGACATAGGTACCCATTGTACCGCCATCTTTTGAGTTAAAACTTAGTTGTAATTTTTTGAGAATCTGGTCGGTGAAGTCGGTCGAATATTGCCAATCAGAAGTGTTTTTACCATTAGTTTCGCCAATTATGAAGTTATGGCTATCAACTAATTTTTTATCCCAATAGGCCGTGTGTCCAATAGATTCTTTTTCGAGACGAGATTCATCCTCATCACCCTCATCATCCGAATCCACGCCTGGATCATTATGAGTATTCTCTTCTAATTTATAAAACGTGTCCATTGACAAACTTACGGCGACTGGTCCGGAGTTTTTTTGTCGAAAATCATCAAGAACTACACGACCAGCATCGATTTTAGGACTAGTTAATGAACTGCCATTTGGAGTGACAGCAACTGTACCTAAATCGATTTCTTCGGGAGCAGACAGTTTTAATCCACCCGGCTGATGTTGGAAATAAAATTCTTCCGTGCCTGTTAAATCCTTGTCATCAGTAATAGTGAAAGTCAATTTGTGTAACTTGAAGTCATTGCAATCACTAATCGATAATTCATCTAGCTTCCAATTAACCAAAGAACCAGGCTTATCGTTTTTTAAATCTTTAAAAATTACTTTTTTAGTTGGATCGTTGTCTAAAGTATAAGAAACCTCTTTGATTTTTTTACTATCTTTATCGGTCCAATATCCAGATAACTCTAAATCAGTATCCATTGGATCGTAGGGCTCTTTTTGATTGGAATGAGGAGTAGTAACGATGAATTGAGGTGCTTTAGTCGATTCTCTAATAAAACGAATATAGTGTGTCTTAACAGGAGAACGGTGACCTTCGGCATCTTCCATATAAAAACGGATAATGTGGGTGCCTTCATCTAAATTTTTGAAATTAACTTTTTGCTTTTGAATTTCTTGATGTTTTCCATTAAAGGCATCGCTAGAAGATTGTTTACCGTTAAAAAGAATTTGGTAGTCTTCATCTTTGTCACTGTCGATCGAGTAATGCATTGTCACGTTAGTACTGTCATAGTCATACCACTGCCCAGTTATTGGTAGTGATCCCGAATTTGTTGGCAGTAATTGGGGATTATCTTCAGTTCCATGTAGGTCTAATTCGATTACAGGATTAAAAGTTGTTCCTCTAACATCAGTTTGGGTCATGTATTGCAAGGTTGTGGTTTTACCGATTGGTAAATCAATCATTGACGTACGCATCGTTAAACCAGAATCCCATTGAGTAAAATCATCATCTTTAACACCTAAACGAGTTCCAGCGGCAGAATTATCATCAGTGTCACCACGATCATTTAAGTCTTCAAAGGCGTTGAATAAATTTCCTTTAACGTAAGGGGATTTGAATTGATTCTTTTTCTTATCAAAGAATTTAGTTGGTCTACCAAAACCAGCCGTAACGTAACGATTTTTCCCAACTTTCCAAGGATAATATCTCTCAGTTACGGGAATTAGTCCAATCAAACCAGGATTATAGGCAAATCCTTTATAAGCTGCATAAGATTTAGCAGTTGAACGGGCAGCCCAGGCATTAGGACCGTTGGGATTGTTGACGTAAACACTATGTCTGACTTGGTTATCACCAGATTGAATGTACATACCACGCTTATTTCCCAAAGTTCGCATTGAGACGTAATTACCAATTCTTTTACCTTTTTTATCAGTGATCTCACGACCATCTTTATTTAAGGAAAAATCTTGATTAGAGAAACCAACAAAGTCGGTGAAGTAATAATTACCAGTATTTTTAAAGGTGATTTTTGTCACCACACGTCCCATATCATTGAAACTTTGTTTGATAGTAGTCGTGATTTCAGGATTAGGGTGATTCTTCTTGGGAATATAGAAAGCACGTTGTTTATAGACCATTTTTTGTTCTTCAAATCCAGTTTGCGGATTAGTACGATAGTAGAATTTAGGCGTCTCCGGCAATCCATAGGCTACCCCCAAAATGTCTGGTCCAGAAACTCCGGGGACTCCGTGTCCATCAGTTGGAACAACGTAGTTATATAAGTTGTTGGAAATAAAATTTCTTGGAGAACCTTCAGATTTATCTTCAATGCCTCGAGGACTGATTCCCATGTTGATAATGTCTTTTGATTCAAAATCTCCTTCTTGGTGATCTCCATAGTGTGAAGTGTAAATATGATTGCCAGAGGCTCTGGGTCCATCGAGAATTTTACTATTAGGTTCAGCATAAAGAATGGCCGAGTTCGCTGCAGTTAAACTATCTTTTCGACTATTTCCTTTAGTTGCGTATGCTTCAGTAATTGAAGCACGGCTTTGTGCCATGTTGTAATCACCAAAGTAGAGTAGTGGTCTAGTACTACTGCCATCGGAGTGCTCGAGAATTGGTCCTTCACTGACTTTTAGAAATTCAGAGAAGACCCAACCGGATTCATTGGAATCATCATCAGTCTCAGTTGCAACATTATTTTTACTTTCAGGTGGGTTTAAATCGTAATCAAAAATTTTTTCACCATCAGCCTTTAAGATGGTCAAAGTAAAAGGCTTTTCATTATTAGTAAAGAGTTTGAAAGAAAGCTTGTTAGGTTGATCTAGTGTTAATTTAAATTCATTTTGATCGTTATTACTATCGACCTTGTCATCGCCAAGATCGCTTTTTAAGGCAGTCAAGTCGATTACTTTATCTTCACTAGTTTTAACGATTAATTCTTTTTCAGCTTCTAGAATATAGCTAATGACGATTTCGTTATTATTTTTGTGTTGAAAGATTTGTGAAATATCAGCGGTAGTTAATTTTTCTGCTTGTGCTTTGATCGTGGTAGTTTTCGTGCATGAAAATAAGATGCACAAGAAAAGTATGCATAGTAAGATTTTTTTTCGTTTCATAAATTACTCCCTCAAAACATGATTTTGTAATCTTATCATCACGATAATTTTTTTATGGTTCATAATTTTGAAGTTGATTTGTTATGAAATGAAGTACGAAATATTAACAATTATATGAAATTTATTAAGTTAGATTAGATAAAACGCTTAGAAAAATAGTGCAAATAAAAAAAGTGATTTTGATAAATTAATATCATAATCACTTATTTCGTTTAATTGGCAATTCCACCACGAATTCACTACCCTGAGGTAGGTTGTCACGGACACTGATACTGCCGTGATGATTATCGACAATTTGTTTAGCAATTGCTAAGCCTAATCCATGCCCACCACTACTTTGCGTGCGTGATTTGTCAACTCGATAAAATCTCCCAAAAATTTTTTCCTTATCAGAATCTTTAATACCGACGCCGGTATCAGCGATGATCAACTGATACTTACCATTTTCAATTTGGTCATAGATACGAATAGTTCCGTTCTTTTGAGTATACTTGGTGGCATTGTCGAGTAGGATGATCAACAATTGTTTGATTTTGTCACGGTCTAAATATAAGGTGGGATGCTGGTTGAGACTGATTTGAAAAACTTTGTGCTGAGAATTAATGATATCTTTGAACGGCATAATAGGATCTTTTAAAAATACTTTTGGATCAGTGTATTCAAAATTTAATTGAGTCGTTGCATTGTCAAAGCGAGCCAAATCAAGCAGATTGTTCGTTAATGAATTGAGTCGGCTGACTTCATCTAGTGATACGGAAATTGATTCAGCCTCATCAATAATCTTTTTATTCGGCTTAGTTAGCATGTACTCCAATTTGCCTTGAATGATAGTCAAAGGCGTTCGTAATTCGTGGGCAGCATCGTTAACAAATTCGGTCTGTTGTTTCCATGAACGAACAATCGGCAACATGTTGATCCGAGCTAAGAAATAGGAGATTACCAGTGCGATTACCCAAAAGACGAAGAAGGTGATCGCAAGGATTTTTTCAAAATTGTTCATCGTTTGGATTTGTGTATCGATATTCTGCATGATCAAAACATAATTTCCAGCATACATTGGATTATTATTATTCTTGGAAACTTTTATTAAAATTGAGCGGAAGTTCATATTTTTTATTACGATAGTTTGTTTCTTGTTAAGATTTTTTTTGTTCAATTTTATATTTTTTAGAATTGAATAACGATTACCCAAACTAGATTTATTTAATAATTTTCCTTGATTATTAAAGACTAAAATGGATGCTTGAAAGGGAGCCTTAGGTGTAGGTTCCTTTTTTTTATGTTCAGGATTGGGATCAGTTTGAGGTCCGGGGTCGTCATGTTGTAAACTGGGCTGCTTTTGAACGGAGAGGACTTCTGATTTCATTTCTTTGTCAATACTTTTATAAGTTGAGCTTTGAAAAGAATTAAAAATAATTAAACCAAGGGTCAAAAATAAGACGGCAAATGAGGCCATGATTGAAAGAAAGAGTTTAAATTGTTGCCGACGTGTAATGGCATTCTGTTTAGATTTCATTTTCATCTTGGAAAATATACCCGACGTTTCTAATAGTTTTAATTAAAGAATCATTTTTGGAAGGGCGTAATTTTTTACGCAAATTACTCATATATACCTCGACTACGGTAATGGAGGTATCAGAATCAAAGCCCCAAATACGTTCAAAAATTTGATCCTTAGTTAAGATAGTGTTTTTATTTTGCAACAAATAAACTAATAAATCATATTCTTTACCATTTAAAGCAATTTTTTGATTGTCCGCCACAATTTCATGATTATTCAAATTGACTTCGAGATTTCTAATCTTTAGAACAGAATCATCAGCTAAGGTGCCACTGCGTTTTAAGAGTGCTTTAACGCGAACTAATAATTCTTCACGGTGAAATGGTTTGGTTAAATAGTCATCCGCTCCTAGATTGAAACCGTGAATTTTGTCATCTAATTCCGCTTTGGCAGTCAAAATTAAGACCGGTGTGTTGATTTTTTCAGCCCGAATATTCTTTAAAACATCATAGCCATTCATCTCAGGTAACATGATATCTAAAATTATTAAGTCGTAGACGTTCTCAGTGGCAGCAAATTTTCCACTTAATCCATCAGTCTCGATATCGACGTGTGAAAAATCAGATAAGAAAGTTGAAATGTTATCGGCTAAATTTTTATCATCTTCCACTACTAAAATTCTTATATTCTTCGGCATAATACAACTCCTTTGTAAATTCTAATTACAAGTATAAAGCAAAATCTTTAATTTAAGCTTAATTTAAGTTAATTTGGCTAATCTTGGATTCGTTGTTACGAAAGGAATGGAGCAAATGAAAAATTTGACACAATTGCGACCGATCATTTTGTCGATCTTAATTTATTCGGTCATTTGTTTTTTTATTAAAATAGCTTTCTAAGATGGGAGAAGATAAATGATGGAATCAAAAGAGAGTCGTGTCGAAAATCGACACCAAAATAATTTCATTAATAAAGTTAGAAATATCAAGTACGATTATTGGCTGATTGCCATTTTGATCTTAGCGGCTTTTCTCTATGCTTGGAATATTTGGGAAGCAGGGGAAGCTAATAATTTTTATACAGCAGCGATTGTCAGTATGACTAAAAGTTTTAAAAATTTCTGGTATGCCAGTTTTGATCCGGCAGGATTTATTACAGTTGATAAACCACCGGTAGCACTTTGGTTTATGACCATCAGTGCAAAAATTTTTGGTGTACACGGCTGGAGTGTTGTTTTACCGTCGATTCTATTTGGAATTGGTTCGGTATATCTTATTTACAATCTGATACATAAACGTTTTGGCAAAGTCCCTGCAAGAATTGCAGCGTTTATCATGACTTTAACACCAATCGTGGTCGCTGATTCTAGAACTAACAATATGGATGCAACCTTAGTATTTTTCTTGTTATTATCGGTCTGGTTCGTTCAAAAGTCGGTGATGGGACAAAAAAAGCGTTACTTGTGGATCGGTTTTGCTCTAATGGGGGTATCGTTTAACATTAAGATGCTCCAAGCTTTCATGATTTTACCAGCATTATATTTGTACTACTGGATTGCTAGTGACTTCAATTGGAAGAAAAAAATCGGTCATTTATCGATTGCAACAATTTTTTTAGCAATCTTTACACTGATTTGGCCTTTGTCGGTCGATTTAACTAACTCAAATAGTCGTCCATATGAGGGTGGTTCTGAAACCAATTCAGCTTTAGAGTTAGCTTTTGGTTATAACGGTACTCAACGGCTTTTGGGTCAGACTACTGGAACTGGTGGAGCTTTTCCAGGGATGGGCAATTCTAAGAAGAGTGGTAGTAAAAAGTCTATGACGCCACCATCTGGTTCGAAGAAATCTTCTGAATCAATGACGCCACCTTCAAATAGTGGTTCTAAAAAGAATAGTTCGTCTTCAAATCCACCTGCATTACCAAGTGGAACTAAGAAATCGTCTCAAAATGGGAATCCACCAACTAAACCTGGTAATTCTCAAAAAATGGGTGGCTCAACTAATGGTGCCGGTACAGGTGGCGGCGGTGGCGGTGCCTTCAATATTGGTACTGCTGGACCACTTAGATTATTCCAAAAGGAACTCGGTCCGCAAATTAGTTGGCTATTACTCATAGCAATCTTTGGTGTAATCTCTAGTTTTGTATATTATCGCGGTTCAAAAATGAAAAAATGGTATTCACTTAATCCTCAAAGAAATGAGCTTTGGTTGTGGGTTGCTTGGCTGATTCCAGTCGGCGGATTCTTCTCCGTCGCTAGTTTCTTCCATCCATACTACACGATCATGCTTGCACCAGCGATTGCCGCTTTAGGTGGTATCGGAATTTATACGATGATCAAACAATGGCGTGAAAAATCTATTTGGGCGATGTTGTTACCGATCTCGATTTTATCAACTAGTCTTTTACAAGCTTGGTATTTGTTTGATTACTATCCAACGCTTGCTTGGATATTGTTGATAGCTGGAATTATTTTGTCGATTCCACTGTTTGTTTTACCTTGGATCGCTATCAAATTGAAGAATAAACGAATCTGGCCAACTTTAGCTTTGATTCTAATTATGTTAGCTCCCGGATTTTGGTCATTGACGCCAACTTTGGCTGGTGCTTCTGACAGTATTCCAAGTGCAGGACCTTCCTTGTTATCACAAATGGGTGGTGGAGGAGGCAACATGAATTCTCAAGTTGATTCTACATTGCTTACTTATTTGCAAAAGCATAAAGGAAATGCTGAGTACTTGTTTGCAACTGATGATTCAAGTACTGCTGCACCATATATCATTCAAACTGGCGAGGCTGTAATGGCCATGGGTGGTTTTAATGGAACTGATAAAGCTATTACTTTGAAGCAGTTTAAGAAGCTAGTTAAAGAAGGAAAAGTTAAATATTACTATTCTGGCGGTAAGACTGGTGGCTCAAATAATCAAATCGTCAACTGGATCAAGAAACACGCTAAGAAAGTAACTTTGAATAATAGTTCTAGTGCAACTAGTTCAGTGACTGTAGCTACTAATAGTAGTAATAAGACAGGTCAAAGTTCAAATCAGCCACCTGCTCAACCACAAGGACAAGGCCAACCTCAAGGTCAAGGTCAGAACCAAGGTCAGGCTCCGCAAGGTCAAGCTCCAACTAACTCAAATGAAGGTATGGGAACACCCCCTTCCGGAAACAAACAACCTAAGAAAAAGAAATTAACTAAGAAACAATTAAAGAAAATGAAGAAGAACAAATCAAATAACTCATCTCAAGGTACACCTTCAATGGGTGGAGGAATGCCAGGACAATCTGGAACCTTGTATGACTTATCAAGTATTTATGATTAATGAAAGGATGGATTGGTTATGAAATTGATCTCCATTGTATTGCCAGTCTTTAATGAAGAAGCAGGCATTCAAGTAACCATTGATACGTTGCTGAATTATATTGAACAGCAAGAAGAAGATTATGAATTGATTTTTGTTGATGATGGTTCGAGCGATAAATCAGTGCCGATCATTCGACGTATGTTGGCACAACACAAAAATATTAAACTAGTCGAATTTTCCAGAAATTTTGGACACCAATTGGCCATCACAGCGGGTCTTCATTATGCAAAAGGTGACGCGGTTGTAGTGATGGATGCTGATTTGCAAGATCCGCCGGAGGTCATTCCGCAAATGATTAAAAAGTGGCATCAAGGCTACCAAATTGTTTATGGCAAACGCATGCAAAGGGATGGTGAAACATTTTTCAAGAAATTCACTGCCAAGATGTTTTACCGGACTTTCGAAAAAATTGCTACGATTAAGATGCCACTTGATACTGGTGACTTTCGGTTAATGGATCGGGTAGCGGTCAATCAACTTTTGAAATTGCACGAGAAAGATCCATTTGTTAGAGGACAAGTAACTTGGATTGGTTTTAAACAAACGAGTGTCATGTACCATCGTCAAGAGAGAATCGCCGGAGAAACAAAATATCCACTTTCTAAGATGATTAAATTAGCATTAGATGGAATCACATCTTTTTCAATGAAACCATTGCAGCTTGTTAATATTTTTTCGGTTATTCCTTTGGTCAGTGGGGTGTTTTACCTAGGTTATATGATTGCAAGTAGCAACGTTAATGTTGCTTCAGTAGGTATCACAATTCTATTGTTTACCTTGGGATTATTGATGTTATCAATTGGGATAATGGGTAGCTACTTAGGTAGAGTATTGGATCAAGTTAATGATCGTCCAAGCTATATTGTTAGCAAAACTGAAGGATTTGAAGAACGGAATAAAGGAATTCATAGTTTTGATGTTCGACAAATTAATAATAATTAGATTAGAAATAATCTGAAAAATTAAAAGGTTTGATACTGTTTAATTAATCGTTTATGTGTTACAGTAATGGTAAATTTGATAAGTTAATTGTTTGATGGACAGTTATCTTATTAAATTGAAAATGAACTATCCCATTCATAAAAAAAGAAGCTGACGAACACCCAGTCGTCAGCCTCTTTTTTTTGTCTTTTTTAGTAAACATCACCGTTGTAAATCGAATTTTTAACGATAACATAATCAACTTTTCTTAATGAATTTAGATCTTTACCACCAGCATATGAAATGGATGATTGGAGATCTTGTTGCATTTCAGTTAAGGTCTTTTGAATCTCACCTTTGTAAGGGACGAGCATTCTTTTACCTTCAACATTCTTGTATTCACCTTTTTGGTATTGGGAAGCAGAACCGAAATAAGCTTTATACTTCTTGCCATCTTGTTCGATAATTTCACCAGGTGATTCTTTATGACCGGCTAGTAGGGAACCAATCATTACCATGCTGGCACCAAAACGAATTGATTTGGCGATATCACCATCATTTCTAACACCACCGTCAGCGATGATAGGTTTGCTAGCAGCTTTGCCACAGAGTCTGATAGCGGCTAATTGCCAACCGCCTGTACCAAAACCAGTTTTGAGTTTGGTGATACATACCTTACCAGGTCCAATACCAACTTTAGTAGCATCGGCTCCAGCATTTTCCAATTCACGAACAGCTTCTGGTGTACCAACGTTACCGGCAATCAAGAAACTTTCAGGAATATTTGTTTTGATGTATTTGATCATTTTGATTACGCGATCACTATGACCATGAGCGACGTCAATTGTAATGTAATCAGGTTTGAGATTTTCTTTTTTTAATTGGTCGATAAAATCAAATTCGCCTTGTTTGATACCGACGCTGATAGAAGTAAAAAGGTTTTTTTCCTGCATATGTTTGATAAAACCGATTCTTTTTTCTGGTTCAAAACGATGCATGATGTAAAAATAACCATTTTCAGCCAATTTTTCAGCTAGATTCTCATCTAAAATTGTTTGCATATTTGCTGGTACGACAGGAATCTTAAATGTTCTAGGTCCAAATTGTATACTTGTATCACATTCTGAGCGGCTATCTACAATACATTTGTTCGGTATTAGTTGAATATCCTCATAATCAAAAACTTGCATGTTTTATTCACTCCATTAATTACGAACAATTATTATTTTTATATTCGTTTTCGTTCGTACTTGTAATGTACATGATAATTTCAAGGAAGTCAAATTTATTCTTCGGATAATTTTCAATAATGTGCTAAAATTTTCATATACAAAATAATTTGTTTTTTTATCAAAATCCATTTAAAATCAAAGATAAATGTTTGACACCGATAAATGGAATTGGTATTATCAACATGTTATTGGTTAAACGTTATATTAATAACATTTATTAGAAGTCTACAAAAAATTGGTATATACAATAGGAGTGGCTAAAAATGCAACATTATACTGCAGAAGATATTACGAAAATGGCAAATGATGAAAACGTTGAATTTATTTGCTTGATGTTTACAGATATCAACGGGATCATCAAAAACGTTGAAGTTCCTGTTTCACAATTGGATAAGGTTCTTGCAAACAAGATTACTTTTGATGGTTCATCAATTGATGGATTCACTCGTATCGAGGAAAGTGATATGTTATTACATCCAGATCTTTCAACTTGGTTGATTTTCCCATGGGGAGAAGAACATGGAAAAGTTGCTCGTTTGATCTGTGATATTTATGAAACTGATGGTGTGACACCATTCGCTGGAGATCCTCGTGTTAACTTGAAGAGAATTGTTAAAAAGATGCAAAAGATGGGTTATACCAACTTCAACATCGGACCAGAACCAGAATTCTTCTTATTCAACACTGATGAACACGGTAAACCAACTCTTCATTTAAATGATGATGGTAGTTACTTTGACTTTTCACCTGCTGATCTTGGCGTTAACGTACGTAAAGACATTGTTTTAGGATTAGAAAAGATGGGCTTTGAAGTTGAAGCCAGTCACCACGAAGTCGCTCCAGGACAACAAGAAATTGATTTTAAGTATGAAGATGCCGTATCCGCTGCAGATAGCATTGAAACATTCAAATTGGTTGTAAAGACTATCGCTAGAAAGCACGGTCTCTATGCAACCTTTATGCCAAAGCCTGTTCAAGGAATTAATGGTTCAGGAATGCATATTAATATGTCACTCTTCAAGGGTGAAGATAATATCTTTGATACAACTGACGATATGTTGTCAGATACAGCTAAGAAGTTCATGAGTGGTTTGTTGAAACATGCTCGTGCTCTAACAGCTGTTAATAACCCAACCGTTAACTCATATAAACGTTTGGTTCCAGGTTTTGAGGCTCCAACTTATGTTGCTTGGTCAAGCAAGAACCGTTCTCCTTTGATCCGTGTACCTGCTGCTACTGGTAAATCAAAACGTATTGAAATGAGAAGTGTTGATCCAACAACAAATCCATACTTAGCAATTGCATGTATTTTGGATGCTGGACTTGATGGAATTCAAAGCAATTACGATTTGATGCCAGAAGTTAAAGATAATATTTACGAAATGTCAGAAGAAAAACGTCGTGAAGAAGGTATTATCGATCTTCCTTCAACATTGCACAATGCTTTGAAAGCCTTGAGAAAAGACGAATACGTTCAACAATCACTTGGCAAAGACTTAACTAATAGTTTGTTTGCCGCTAAGAATGCTGAATGGGCTAGATATCAACAAACTGTTTCCCAATGGGAAAGAGATACTTACATGACTCAATATTAATTAATATTTTACTGAAAATACATTTAATTTTTACTTATCAAATTGAACCTGGAAACAGCTTCAAAAGCCAAGTTATCAATAAATAATTAATTTTTAATTTACATAGTTTTCTCTGGAAATGAAACTTTTTTCATGTTAAGATTTAGCGTAATCAAAATTCTGATTACTGCTTTCCCCCCAGAGAGCAGAAAAGGTCTCAGCGTAAGCTGAGACCTTTTTTTTTGAATTTAAATGAATTATTCACGTGTGATTCCTAAAACAGCAGTTGATTTAATGGAATTCTTATTTTTTCCGAAAGTTATCCAGTCACTAGCACTGATTAGACCCTCTAACTTATTTTCCTCGTCGTCTTCGGTTACTTTTCCATCCTCAAATTTGCCTTGAAAAATGCAATCAAGATAATAGTGATCGGCATTACTTGCCATGACCGATGATTGATACTTCCAAGCGGTGATGAAAGTATCATCGGTTACTTCGATGTTTTTCCCATTGATTAAATTTATTTGAATAGCCATGAAACCGCCTCCTTAATTTTGATTATAACAAAACCACAAAAATACGCCTAAAAATATTATAATTAACACGAGAACTTCAATTGATTGTATTGGGGGTTAAATTTTTGCAAAGAAAAATTAAATTGGTTTTTATTTTTTTGCTTTCTTTATTAGTCACGGGTTGTGCAAAAGAAGAGGTTCAGGTAAATATTCCTAGTGGAAAAAGTGATTTTTCACAGACAACTGATTATGGCCAATACTCTAATCAAGAAAATAAATTGAGATCTTTTATCGAGAAGAAACTTCTAATCCAAAAAGGTATTTATACTAATTTCAAAAAGCAATCATTTAAAGAAGATGCTGCTCGTGGTCATGAGTTATTATCCGAATCTTCAGGTATGTGGTTAGAATATTTGGTTTATAGTCACCAGTACAAAGAATTTAGAGAATTTTATAAAGAAACTAAGAAAACTTTCGATTTAAAAACGCAATTTAGTTATCGGTACACTCCCAGTAAAAAGAAAAAATTTCCTGTTAATGCCACTTTGGATGACTTAAGAATAATTAAAGCCTTACAGATGTATGGAGAAGCTACGGGAAATAAGAAATATAAAAAAGAAGCTGCAACGAGATTTGCTATGTTGAAGAAAAATACGATGAGTAAAGGGAAAATAGCAAGTTTTTATGATACGGATGCCAAAAAACAGAGTGCTGAAGGATCTTTGGCATACTATGATTTTCAAGTTTTGAAATATTTTGAAAATACAAAGCAAGGTCAGAAAATGTATCGTCAACAGCTTGCTGTAGTTCAAAATGGCTATTTAGGTGATGCTTTTCCGTTGTATGCTTCTAGTTATAATTGGCAGAGTAAATCATACAGCAATGCTGATTTAAATACTTCTGAAGCAATGGAGACGTTATTACATTTATCTAAAATTAATAAATTGCAAAAAGCATCTTTCAATTGGTTAAGTCGTCAAGTTGAAAATAACACTTTGTATAATACTTATTCAGTAAATGGTAATATTATCGACCGTTCGCATTCGGCTGGTAGTTATGCTATTGCAGCAATGATTTTTGCAAATGAGCATGATAAAAAAATGTATCAAAAAGCTATGAAGCTTGTTTGGAAGTATCAAGTTTTAAATAAGAATTCTGATATTTATGGTGGTATTGGTATTGAACATCAGAATGAAGCCTATTCCTTTAATAATTTAACAACATTATTAGCAGCTAATTATTAGTCATGGGGGAACAAAAAGTCATGAAGAAATTTTTGAAAACATCATTTGTTAATTTTTCTAGATGGGTTTCTCCAGCCTTATTGGGTACAATTTTGGTTGCTCTAATTAGTGGTTACATTCTTTTTGTGCCACCAATTCATGGTTTGGCTGATAATGGTGATTTTTACCGTTCGATTTTAAGTAATGGAATCTATCGATTACCAACTAGCTATAGCCAATATAGTGATTATGTGATTACTAAATTTGGTATAATGCAATATTTTAATGAAAATAATGTTTCTGTTTTGTCATCTCAAACTCTATTTATTCAAATAGCGTTGTTTTTGAATAAGTTATTTTATAGCAAAACTATTTTTACGATTCAGTTTATGGGACTAGTTTATTATTTGTTTTATTTAGGTGGCATCTATTTATTGATAAATGCCCTAGTTCATCCATTTAGAAAATTGAAACATTACTTTTTAGCATTATTGATTGTTTTGATTTTTGCTGATTCTGCTTATACGTTATACTTCAATTCTTTTTTTGCTGAGCCTGGGATGTTAGTATTAATGGTTTACATTTGTGCTGCAATTATCTCATTGGCACGTAATGTCTATTCAAAGAGATGGCCGATGATCACTTTGTTTTTTGTATCGACTGTTTTATTAATTACCAATAAACAACAGAATGCTCCATTAGCCTTGAGTTTTGGTGTAGTTGCAATTGGAATTATGTTTTTACCACATTTTAAGGCTAGAAGAATGGCCACAGCTTTAGGAATCTTAATTGTCTTATTTTCAGGTATTGGTATTTATAAATCAATTGGTTCAGAGATTGTTGGTGCTAATACTTTTCAAACCTTTTCCCACGGAACTTTGCTGGAAACAGGTGATCCGACTAAGAAAATCGAACGTGGCGGAGTTGATGGCCAATTTGCTCTAATGAGAAATGAAAATTACTATTCCAAGGATTATGCTACGTTAGATCCAAGTAGTCCTTATGTTGAGAAACATCTGATGAAAAAGACGGGATTTGGTTGGATAATGCGGTATTATCTTGCCAACTTAAAACAATTCAATAATTTATTAGATTTAGCTGCTAAGGATATTGCCGCTGTCCAACCGAGGGCTGTAGGTGATTTTGTGAGAGGCTCGCATCATAAGCCGGGTGAACAGGTCAAATATTTTACATTGTATAGTTCTCTAGTGGGAGCATTTTTCCCTGGTAAGTATGCGTTTGACTGTTTGTTAGCAGTTGGTTTTATTGCTGTTTACAGTGTTGGTCTATATTTGGATTTCAAATCCAATCGTTATATGGGAATACTACGCTTTTTCTTGATTTTTGGATTGATGACGATAGTTGTTTTTGTACCAATTGTTTCTATCATTGGTGATGGGGATGCTGACTTGGCAAAGCATTTATTTTTAATTCCTATTAGTTTAAATATGTCATTATTAATTTTTGTATCGGATTTGATCAATCATACTTTGTGGAATACGAAGGGGGATAAAGCAGATGTTTAAAAGAAAAGTTTCATTAGTTTTTCTGATAATTGCCTCCATAATGTTGCTTTTTACTTTTCCCCAAAAGGTGGACGCTGCCAGTAACAATCGGGTTTTGTTAGTTTATGATTCACAAAACGATGTCAAAAATGACAAAGTGAATATTGATGCCTTGCAACGTAGTTTAACTAGTATGAATTTACAAGTAAAAACTCTCCAGCAATCGGATTATAAAAAAGGAATGTTAAATAATAAGTATCTAGGTGTAATTACGATGGTTAATTGGCGCCAAGTCGGTTTGACCAATCAAGCTTTTATCCAAGATAGAGATAGTTTCTCGGGAATCAAATTACATATTGGTGAGGAATTAACTCAAACGGAAATAAGCCAATTGAAGGTTCAAGTTAAAAAAATTTATCAACAGCAACTGATTTTAACTGAAGGTCATGATCAAGAAACATTACCTTTTAAACAAAGTATCACGGTAATTACTAAAACTGAGGATTCTGGGCATCAAATTGGAGTGTTGTCGAGTCAACAGGCTAATCAAAAAAAATATCCCTTTGGATATATCAATGGGAAACAAGGGTATTTACCATTTTTCTCAAATGAAGGGTTAAGCTTAATGGTTCAAACGAAAATGATTGCCCAATTGTTTAGTCGTGCTGGGAAATATCAACCACTTCTAACAATTACTAATGTCACACCCTATACGAATTTGGCTACATTAGATAAATTGAGCTTATTTTGTTATAAAAATGAAATTCCTTTTGCAATCAGTATGACTTCTGTGAGTGAGAATACTGAAATGAAAGCCTTTAGTAGATTTACTGCTGTCTTGAGAAATGTTGAAAATCGTGGAGGAATTATTTTCTTGCAGACGCCAACTGTAAGTTCAGGGATTGATTCTGATGGTCAGATCATCAATAAAAATTTTTTAACTTATATTGTTAGTTTAGCTAGACAACAAGTTTTTCCAGTTGGGATTAGTTCCGAGGGATTTTGGAATCAAGACAAAGTTTTACGAGAGAATTCTTTAAAATTTGCCGATCATTGGTTACTATTGCCAAATGAAGAAAAAGTTACTTATGTTGATGAAGATAACAACGCCAAGAGTTCGCAAGAAACTTTTTTTGGAATGTCAGCTTCATCATTGAATAATGTTAAAAAAAATGATGAGACATTTTTTACTATTCCGACAGCTTTAACAATTTCAATGCCGTACAGTCAGAAACAATTAGAACATGTTCAAAGTGAAATTAAAAGTTTAAATTTGACTTGGTTTGATCCAGTTGATGATGATCTAAGAACAAGTTTAAATACTGAAACGACGGCTTTGCAATATAAGCATGGGCAATATATTGTCAATGGTAAAATAGAAGATATACATCCAGCTAGTTCGGATTTAAACAAACAATTCTCTGACGGAAAATCTACAGCACTATTTAGTGGATATTTTAAAATCCAAGGTAATATTTTAGCTGTGTTTTTCGTTATAATTATGATTGTATTATTAATTTTTATTTTTATAGGTCAAAGAATCTATTGGAATCGCTTCAGACGAAAATGATTAGAGAGGGGATGTAACTATCTCAGTATTGGATTTTTTCCTAATGATTGCGGTAATTTCTATTTGGGGAACGTTAGTTGTAAATCTTATTTTGACAGTTGCAGGATACACGTGGTATTTGAGGCATGTTCATAAACCAGATCCAAAACTTCCAAAGGATCCTCCATTTGTGTCAATTTTAGTACCCGCTCACAATGAGGGAATCGTTATTGTCAAGACTGTTCTTTCCTTATTAAGTTTTGATTATCCACAAGATAAATATGAAGTGATTGTAATTAATGATAATTCCAGTGATAATTCAGCGGAGTTACTGGGCGGATTGCAAGATCAATTTGGTCATCACCGGTTGAAAGTGATCAATACTGATAAAAAGACTGGTGGTAAAGGTAAGTCTAATGCTTTAAACATTGGTTTAAAAAAGGCTAAAGGTAGTTTGATCTCAATTTATGATGCCGACAATACTCCTGAGCATGGGGCATTAAGAATTCTAGTGGCAGAACTTCTTGAAAATGATCGGCTTGCAGCAGTAATCGGTAAATTCCGGACCAGAAATAAAAATGCGACACTTTTGACTCGCTTTATCAATATCGAAACATTATCATTTCAGTGGATGGCACAGGCTGGTCGACAACAACTTTTTCATCTATGCACGATTCCGGGGACTAATTATGTTATTAGAAGATCTGTTTTAGAAAAAGTTGGAGGTTGGGATGTTAAAGCCTTAGCTGAAGATACTGAAATAAGTTTTCGTGTTTACCAAATGGGGTATCGAATTAAGTTTCAACCGCGAGCAGTTACTTGGGAACAAGAACCGCAAACCTTGGATGTCTGGTTCCATCAGCGAACTCGTTGGGTAAAGGGAAATATCTACGTAATCATCAAGAACGCAAAATTATTGTTTCAAAAAAAAGGTCGTCCAATTCGTTTTGATTTACTTTATTTTTTAACAATCTATTTCTTACTAATGACATCACTCGTGTTATCTGATTCAGTTTTTGTTTTGTCAGTGGCAGGAATAGTTCATTCAGATTTACAAGGTTTTAGTAATTATTTGTGGCTCTTTGCAGTGTTGATGTTTGTAATTAGTACATTTGTAACAATAACAACTGAACGTGGGGAATTAACCTTCAGCAATCTTTTGTTAATCGTTTTTATGTATTTAGTTTATAGTCAAATGTGGCTGGCAGTAGCCGCTTATGGAATGGTGGGGTATATTCGTGAACAAGTATTTCATAAACAAGCAAAATGGTATAAAACAAAACGTTATAAGTAGTTTGATCAATATTAGTATATTGTTTATTTTGTTTTTATTTTTATCAAATCCAACGACTATTAAGGCTGCGGATAATCAAACTTATACACAACAGTTTCAAAATAGTACAACGACTCTTTCAGGAAAATCCGTGGAAGCAAATATGTATTTTACCAAAATGGATTATTGGGATGTTAAGAAATTAACTTTTAACTTTAACTATCAGGTCTCACAATTGGCTAATCGCCAAGCGTCTGATATAACTGTTTCTTTGAATGGAGTGAAATTTTACTCTTTTCGTCCTGGTGATAAAACCGGATTTCAAACTGAAAAAATTGATGTTCCTTTAAAATTACTCAGTGGAAGTAACAAGTTAACCATTAATGGGCAAATATTGGATCAAATGGATAATAAGAATTATCAATTACAGCAGACCCCAGCAAATTGGTTGACTATTGGGGACGGCTCTAATGTGAATTTTGAGTATCAACTTAAAGAAGCTGAGAATACTTTAAGCTCATTTTATGCTCATTTTTCTGGACAAGATACAATAGCCTATCAAAGATCAAAAATCATTACAGCTAATAATCCAAGTGCGGATGAATTAACTGCCAGTATGATTGCACTGTCGGGTGAATCTAGGATAATCACTACTGAAAATGACCAAATACCAGTTCTTCAAGCAAAGCATATCGATGCTGATAAAAATGATTATATGTTAGTAATTGCTAAATATGATCACTTACCAAGTGATTTAAAAAAACAAATTGATCCTAATTCATTGAATGATCGTGCGGTTATCAAAACATACTATACAGACAATAAATATTATTTAATTGTTACTGCAAAAACTGGGGCTTTAATTAAAAAAGCTGCTCGATTTGTTGCCAATGAGGAATTGATGAAAGAAACTGATAAATCATCTGAGGATGTTGAAGCTTCGACTGACACGTATACTTCTTCGTTGCATGACAATGGAACACATTATTTAACTACGACTTCTGACCAAATTCAGGGGGCTGGACATAGGGAAACTAGTTTCTTAGTCCAATTGCCCAATGATCGTTCCAATGCTGATGGGTCTCAAATAAATTTGCATTTCAATTACAGTAAAAATTTAAATTTCAATCGATCACTTGTTACGGTTTATATAAATAATACAGTGATTGGAAGTAAAAAATTAACTAAAGTTAGAGCCGACAAAGACACTTTAACTTTAAAATTACCTAGAGGTTTGTCATTGGGTAGTAGCTTTACTGTTCGAGTTGCATTTGATTTAGAGATGAAAGATCAAGATACGTCGGATAATAGTAATACACCTTGGGCATCGGTGGATTCTAATTCAAAAATGATAATAAAATCCGAGCGGAGTAATGATTTACTATTCACAAATTATCCAACGTTATTTATCTCTAATGAAACGTATAATGATATAGCGGTAGTAACTCCAAAGAAGCTGGATGAAAATGATTTTAAATCATTGACTAATATCTTTAATCTAATTGGTAATTTTGCAAAGAGTAACACTGGAACAATCAAATTTTATAAAAAAATACCAAGTAATGATGTTTTGAAAAACAGTAATGTGATTGTTTTAGGAACTCCAAGTAATAATAAAATGATTAAAACTTTAAATTCCCACTTGTATTTCAAGTATTCCAAACAATTTGATCGAATCGTTTCTAATGAAAAATTAAGTATCGAAAAGGATTATGGAAAGAAAATTGGAACGGCACAGTTGATACGTTCGCCATATAATGACAAACGGGGGATGCTGGTCGTAACCGGTGTTAATTCGTTAGATACTTATATTGCATCTACCCAGATTAATTTTCAGAAGAATATTCAACAGTTTAACGGAGATGCCATTGTCGTAGATATGAATAATGCGCATTATGGATATCGCTTTAAGAAAAATAAGGCAATTGATAAATCGTTAGAGAACAAGCGAACATTCAGTAAGAACTCTCAATTAATTCTTTATTTAGGACTTGCAATTGTGGTTATTTTGTTGATAGGTATGGCCGTGATTTTGACAGTGAGAAAACAAGCACGTTTAAATGGGGGCGAGAAGGATGAAAAACAATAACGATGAGAAAAAGTCTCTTTGGCAAGACATAGGACTTTTGGTTTTCATTTCGCTCTTTAGCATCACAGCAGTATTAATGTCTCTTTCTGGAAATATACTATTAAATGTAATTTATCTTTTTTGCACAATTTTGTTGTTAATGATCACGTATTTCTTTGGCGTTTTGCCTAGTTTGATATCGAATATAATCTTTATCGGCATACAGGCAATAATTATGACTTATCAGTTTGTCGTTCAAGTGAAAGAAATTCCTTGGCAATTGAGTTTTTGGATGGTGGTACCAATATTACTATCATTAGCCTTATATTCGATGACGAAAAATCAAGTTGAGCTTCAGAAGTCAAATGGCGAGCTAAGAACAGCTTTAATCGAGCGTGGGGCATTTGATGAGCAAACTAATTTGCGGACGACAGTGGCTTATATTGAAGATATAGCGGTATTTGCTGAAACTAATCGAAGATTCGATATACCTGTAACGACAGCTATTATTAAAATTCGTTATTTCAATGATTTGAAGCGAATGATGAGCCCTAATCAGATGAAATTGCTATTAAAACTGACGACAGATGCAATCAAAGAAAAGACGCGAACAAATGATATTACTTATTTGTTAAATAGTGATGATCCGACTTGGGCAATTCTTCTGTATACAGATGCCAAAGGAGCAGGAATCGCCACTAGTCGAATCAAAGATGGTTTTGAAAAGAAAGTTAAATCCAGCGACTCACTTTCAAACATGGCAATTTCTATGGTAGTGGGAATCGCTTCGTGGGATTCATCTACAATGAAGACGCCTTATGATTTGATGAATGCTGGTATTCATGAAACTCAATATGATGTTTAAAATCAATATTTGAGTTCAAGTTATTAAAATTAATGCATACAAAAAATACCCATCAGCTCATTTTGAGTTGATGGGTATTTGCTATTTAAATGTCGTTATCAATTTATTATAAGTAAAAAAATCGCAAAAAAGATAATATCAAGAATGGCCGACCATTCGTACCACCTGTCAGGTATACTAAACTCTACTGTGTTATGCCCCCGTTTACGAGGGTTCCACGACGGATATTCTTTTTTGGACATATTCTTCATTTTGCATCTTCTCCTTATTTGGTAATTCAATTATAATCACAATCAGTAAAAATTTCTACCATAACCCTATTATTTTTCGTAGAAAATTTAAAAATGTAAGGGCTTGCTTTTTATCAAATTAATTATATAATTAGTTACATCCGTTGAGTTAATAAGAAAAAATTGGGAGGTAGACAAATGAAATATCAAGTTAGTCTAAATACAAAATCTCAATTGTTTACCGTTGTAGATACAAGTACAAAGCTTTTTGCAAACGGTAAAACAATTGAAGAAGCAGTTAATAAATTAAAAACTGTTTAATTGACAAATTATTTTTAAATATTAGTTAATAAATAGCTCACAGTTTGTTGCTGTGAGTTTTTTATTTGGAGTGATTTTGTGGTTTCAATGAAAATTTGGTTGAAATAAAAAAAGCCGATCATTACTGACCGACTTTTAAGCGAATTGTTAATTAAGCGAACTACGAGAATCGAACTCGCGACACTAGCTTGGGAAGCTGGTATTTTACCATTAAACTAAGTTCGCATTTATTACAACTATTTGATTATACAACACATTATTCCAAAAAGATAAGTTTTATTTAAAATTCCTTTGCAAAGTAACGATATAAATTGATTTTTAATTATGCTTACCATAGAATCAAAGATGACGGTAGATTTCTATCGATATATTGCGTCAAGGAGAAGATAATAATGAAAAAAACATTGGTTACTTTATTAGCCGCTGTTTCATTAATGGGTGGATTTGCCACAGTTGCTACTGGTTGCTCAACCAATACAAAGAATACTGAACAAGTTGAAAAACACTCTGCCAAAAAGATCACTAAAGATGAAGTTAAGGGCCATGACTACGTTGGAGTTAGTGATGATAATAAAGATGAGTATTTGACTTTCTTCACGGGTAAAGATAAGAAGAAAGTTCAATTTGTTCGTGTAAGTAAAAATGGTTCACAAAAAGCCATCACTGATTTTAAGAAAGCTAAATTAGTTCTTAATAAAAAGAACCCTAAGAAATTCAAGATCGATGGTTTTAGAATTTTAAAAGAACCAGACTTTGAATGGAATTTCGTTAAGGTTGGTAAGACAACAATCAAATCTCCTGATGGTAAGAAATGGAAACTATATAACGGAACACACAAACAAGCAGTAAAGGCTGTTCAAAAGAACGGTAAATAATTAGAAGGTTTTAACATAAAGCAATATCTATTTTTAGGTATGATAGCCTATACTTAAAAATAGATGTTGCTTTTTATATTGCAAAAGAACATTATCACGTCTAAAATGAAACCAGTAAAAACGTTTTAAGGGTGGGTAATATGTTCAAATTTCAAACTAGAGCAGGCTCTTTAATTGGAACTTTAGGTGGAGTTTTTTTAGCTCATGTCTTTAAATTACGTGATAAAGTTTTAGAAGAAAAGAATAATTGTTTCCTATAAGATTGTGAAATTGTTGTAATGATAATTGCAAATAAAGATTGTTATTGCAGTTTTTATGTGCTATCATATTTTTGCAAAAGAGGGACTAATTAGTGATTCGATTTTCAGCGAGGTCAAGTTTGGTGTGAGTTGACTATTTCGGAAGCTAAGTCGCATCCCATCTTAATTAAATATTAATTTAATATATTAAATAATGAGTGGATATTAATCAATTAGAGTGGTACCGCGGGAAATCTCGTCTCTTTCAATACTAATTTGTATTGGAAGAGGCGTTTTTTTTATCCAATAGGAGGAAAATATGGACTTTAAGAAACAAGTAGTTGAAGCATTAACTAAAGTTTTACCAGACGAAATTACTGAGGAACAAGTTACAAAATTAATTGAAAAGCCTAAGACTTCAGATTTAGGTGATTACGCTTTTCCAACTTTCATCTTGGCAAAATCATTGCACAAGAATCCTAAAGTTATTGCTGAAGAATTAGTTGGTCAAATCGACACAGATGGCTTTGAAAAAGTTGTTAATACAGGTGCTTACATCAACTTCTTCTTGGATAAAAAAGCCTTTTCAGAAAATGTTATTAAAGAAGTTTTAGATCAAAAAGAAAATTATGGTAATGATGATTTAGGTAAGGGTCGTAACGTACCAATCGATATGTCTTCACCTAATATTGCAAAACCTATGTCAATGGGTCACTTGCGTTCGACAGTTATCGGTAATTCAATTGCTAATATTATCAAGAAATTGAATTATCAACCAGTGAAAATCAATCACTTGGGTGACTGGGGAACTCAATTTGGTAAGTTGATCGTTGGTTACAAAATGTGGGGTTCAGTTGAAGAAGTTGAAGCTGATCCAATCAATAATCTATTGAAGTATTATGTACGTTTCCACAAGGAAGCTGAAGAAAAACCAGAACTTGATGACGAAGCTCGTGCTTGGTTCAAGAAGATGGAAGATGGCGATGAAGAAGCATTAGCTCTTTGGACATGGTTTAAGGAACTTTCACTAAAAGAATTCCAAACAATCTATGACCGTTTAGGTGTTGAATTTGATCACTTTACTGGTGAATCATTCTACAACGATAAGATGGATGCAATCGTAAAGACCTTGGAAGACAAGAACTTGCTTGAAGAAAGCCGTGGAGCTGAAATCGTTGATTTATCTCAATACGACTTATCACCAGCTTTGATTAAGAAGACTGATGGTGCAACACTTTACATCACGCGTGATTTGGCTGCTGCCAAGTATCGTAAAGATACTTTTGACTTTGTGAAATCACTTTATGTTGTTGGTAGTGAACAAGCTGAGCACTTTACTAAATTGAAAATCGTTCTCAAGAAGATGGGTTACGATTGGGCCGACGACATTGTTTATATTCCATTTGGACTTATCACTACAGGTGGTAAGAAACTTTCAACTCGTAAGGGTAACGTTATCCTACTAGATGATGTTCTAAACGATGCTGTTAAATTAGCTAAGAAACAAATCGAAGAAAAGAACCCTAACTTGAAGAATAAAGAT
This sequence comes from Companilactobacillus miaonis, assembly GCF_036913615.1. Classification (NCBI taxonomy): domain Bacteria; kingdom Bacillati; phylum Bacillota; class Bacilli; order Lactobacillales; family Lactobacillaceae; genus Companilactobacillus; species Companilactobacillus miaonis. The sequence goes on from NZ_JAYKTX010000003.1 coordinate 55,855, forward strand.
GCTGTAGCTGAGGCTGTTGGTGTCGGTGCGGTTGTTTTCCATGATTTGAAGAATGATCGTCGTGATAGCTTCGATTTCAATCTTGAAGAAGTTGTTCGTTTTGAAGGTGAAACTGGTCCTTACGTTCAATACACAAATGCTCGTGCTTTGAGTATTTTGAGAAAAGCTGACGTTGATTATAGTAATGCTGACAGTTTTGCTATTACTGACGGTGAAGCTTGGGATACTTTGAAGATGCTAGCTGACTTCCCTAATGTTATCCAACGTGCGGCTAATTCATATGAACCATCAGTTGTTGCTAAATATGTTTTGAAGCTTGCTAAGAGTTTCAACCAATATTACGCACACAGCCGTATCCTCAATGATGACGAAGGCTTAAAGGCTAGACTTGGTTTAGTTAAATCAGTTTCAACAGTATTACAAATGTCTCTAGCACTTCTAGGTGTTAAAGCTCCAGAAGAAATGTAGGGTGAATTAATTTTGGATAGAAAACTTTTTAGCGAACTATCAGAGATAAAAACGACCACACTTGATGTAGCGTGGTTGATATTAGCAATTGGTTTTACTTATCTAAATTACGAAACTTTCAATTTCTTGTACGGAATTTTAGGTTTTATCGCAGTTTTCTTCATTCATTTATTCATCAACTTCCATAACAATCTGATGGATTATCGAAATTCGAAGAGTGAAGAGTACCGTGAAAAAATCAGTACGATTGGGATTAATCGTGAATCATTGGCAGTAGTCAAAAAATGGATGTACGGTTTGGCCATTTTTCCATTAATAATTGGAGCCTTCTTAGTATATAAGACCGGTTGGTTCACTTTGGCATTAGGTGTCATTGGAGTCGGCATTGGTCTATTATACTCAGCAGGACCCAAGCCACTTAACTCTACAATGTTTGGAGAAGCAGTGGTGGCTATTGCCATAACCCAACTGATTCCTTTGACTTATGTCTATTTAGGCATGGTCGGGATTGGTAAGTTTGATTCTAGTACCGCAATTTCAGTGATTTTGGTCAGTCTACCAAATACATTTGCTGCCTTTTGTGCAGAACTTGCAAATGGAACTTGTGATCTAGAAGCAGATATCAAAAATGGTCGTCACACATTGGTCGAAACAATTGGGAAAGCCAATGCACTAGATTTATTTAAAGCTAGTTGGGCCTTAGCCTTCCTGCTAATTCCCATTATGGCTATTTTAAAAGTAGTACCTTACATTACACTCATGCTCGTACTACTTTATCCAAATATTTGGGATGATTTGCGACCTTACTTGAAAAAACAAGTTAAGAAACAAACATATCCTTTAGTAATCAAAGCAGTAACTAAATTGTCGGTGGGATATATTTTATTAATTGCTGTCGGGGCGATTGTAAAATTGATTATGTCCATGTTTTAGTTACTAACAACCAGAAAAGTTACTTCACTCCTAAACTTTTTTGGACAAAAAGAGAGCTCATCTAATTGTCGGGATTAGATGAGCTTTTTGGTTGCTTTAAATAAGCACATAGTAAATTATACATATCTTTAGGTAATTTTGCCTTAATTTTTTTAGATTTTTCACTAAAGGGCTCTTGGAAAATTAGTTCGTCGGCAAATAAAAATAACTTATCACGCTTCAAATCAGCGTTATATAGTGGGTCGTTGACGATTGGCCAACCCATATATGATAAGTGAACGCGCAGTTGATGAGTGCGACCAGTCAAGAGATTTAATTTTAAGAGAGCGTAGTTTTCATTTTTTTGAATGACTTTAAATTTAGTGATGGCTGAAAGTCCGTCTACTGAAACTTTACGTTTACGAACGTCATTAGGATCTTGGGCAATCGGCAGATCGATTGTTCCTGAAGGAGGAATTGGTTTGTTAAGCTTAACTAAGGCTAAATATTGGCGATGCAAAGTTTTGGAACTCAATTGACGATTAAAAATTGGTACTAGATAAGGAGTCTTTGAGATTAATACTAAACCGGAAGTTTCCATATCGATCCGATGGACCATGTAAGGATGACCGTTTTTTAAATAGTGTTCCACATCATTCATGAGTGAATCCGATTCGTCAGCTTTATTGGGATGAGTTTTTTTCCCGGCGGCTTTGTTGACTACGATAATATCGTCATTTTCATAAGCTACATCGACTTTGTCATTCCCTGGTAAATAAGACTGTGAGCTTCGGGGTGGAAAATTAAAATTAAGGGTAATTTGATCGTTTTCATGGATGATCGTATTGAATGGTTGGTAAATTCCGTTTACCAAAACGTCGTGTTGGATTCTTAAAAAATGCTGCCATTTCTTTGGTATCAACCATTTTTGCAATAATTGCCGCAAAGTTAATTGGTCTTTTGATTGGGAATGGTATACGATATTTTTTTGATACATTAATTGTGGACTCCTTAAATATTAATGAGTAAATTAAAAAAAGTTTCGATAATGTGATAAAATTTGTTCTTATACAGAGGTATTTAAACGATGAATAATGACAACAGGTTTTGGGATTGGCTCAAACCGAAATTACAAATTGCTTGGACTTTCATTAAAAAATATTGGAAGAGATTCCAGATTACACGCTGGCTCATTCTTCTAATTTTAACAATGATTTTAGTTTTAAGTAGTTTCTGGACCTATAAAGCCAAAACTGCTAATGTTCAAAACTTGCAGTCATCACTCCAGACGAAAACAACAGTCTTGGATAAAGATGGTGACGATGCAGGTGAACTTTATGCTAACAAAGGTACTTATGTTAGTTACGATAAGATTTCAAAAAATATTCAAAATGCGGTTATTTCGACTGAGGATCGAACATTTTGGACTAATCCAGGATTTAGTATTAAAGGTTACGCTAGAGCAGCTCTTGGATACTTGATTCACCACGGCATCACTGGTGGTGGGAGTACTTTGACACAGCAACTAGCTAAGAATTCACTCTTGACCCAAAAGCAGACTCTTTCTCGAAAAGGAGAGGAGTTGTTCTTGTCGATTGAAATCAATCGAGTTTATTCTAAAAAAGAAATTCTAACGATGTATTTAAACAATGCTTATTTTGGTAATGGTGTTTGGGGTGTTCAAGATGCATCTGAGAAGTATTTTGGTAAAAATGCTTCAGAACTTAATCCAGCCGAGGGCGCAGTATTAGCTGCTATTTTAAAAGCTCCTAATAACTACAATCCAATCGATAGTATGACTAATTCAAAAGCTCGTCGTAATTTAGTGTTAGATTTAATGGTCGAAAATAATAAATTGACTAGTTCTCAAGCTTCATATTACAAGAATACACCAATCTATTTGAATGATAATTATTCTGGTAATAGTTCTTATAAATATCCTTACTTCTTTGATGCTGTAATTTCTGAAGCAGTTAACAAATATGGCCTTAAAGAAGATGATATTTTGAATAAAGGCTATAAGATTTATACGACACTGGATCAGAATATTCAAACGAAGATGCAAAACTCATTTGATAATAGCTATTTATTCCCGGCTAATGCTGCTGATGGAACGAAAGTTCAAGGTGCTTCAATCGCAGTTGATCCAAAAACTGGTGGTATTTTAGCTGTTATTGGTGGACGCGGTGAGCATACCTTCAGGGGATACAATCGAGCAACGCAAATGAAACGTCAACCGGGATCAACAATCAAACCACTAGCAGTCTATACACCTGCAATTGAGAATGGTTATAGTTATGATTCTGAGTTACCGAATGAAGTTACTAGCTTTGGGAAAAATAAATATACTCCAACTAATGCCGATGGAATTTACTCGAAGACGATTCCGATGTATAAAGCATTAGTTCAGAGTGAAAATGTTCCAGCCGTGGCACTTCTAGACAAGATTGGCGTCAAAAAAGGTGTCTCTTCGGTGGAAAATTTTGGTATCGATGTCCACAAAAATGACCGTAACTTAGCTTTGGCACTGGGTGGATTGGAGACTGGTGTTTCACCATTACAAATGGCACGTGCTTATACAGCTTTTGCCAATGAAGGTAAATTAGCATCGACTCACTTTATAACTAAAATCGTTGATTCAACTGGAACGGTGATTGTTAATAATACCAATACTTCTAATAAGCAGATCATTAGTAAAAATACTGCTAAAGAAATGACAAGTATGATGTTAGGCGTTTATAACGAAGGTACTGGTAAAACTGCAAAGCCTTCGGGATATTCAATCGCTGGTAAGACCGGTAGTACAGAGGTACCCGATACTTGGGGCTATGCTGGTACTAAAGATCAATGGATGATTGGTTATACGCCAGATGTTGTGGTTGCTAGTTGGATTGGTTTTGATTCGACTGATCAGAATCATTTCCTCCACAGTTACAGTGAAAATGGCGTTGCTTCACTCTTTAAGAATGAAATGCAAAATATTTTACCACAAACCAAGGGTACAAGTTTTGGAGTTAAAGATGCTTCAAGCTTGGCAAGTGCTAATCAAGATAAGTCTGACAGTAGTAACATAACAGAAACTATTGAAGATGGAGTAGAAAGTATTAAAGATAAGGCTTCAGAATGGTATAATGATATTAAGAATTTTTTTGGTCAATAGGAGGACTGTATGAACATTTACGATAGTGCCAACCAACTCGAACAAGATTTGAGAAAGACGACAGAAGTTTCTGACTTGAAATTAGCTTTTGAAGCAGTTAAAGCTAACGACCTAGCCTACAAGCTTTTCGATAAAGTTCAAAACAAACAATTTGAATTACAACAAAAACAAATGCAAGGTCAAGAAATCACAGATGATGATATCAAGGCAATGCGTGAGTTGACAGATCAACTTTCAAACTACAGCGAAATTCAAAACTTGATGGAAAAAGAACAAAAAATGAATTCCATGATGGATGAATTGAATAAAATCATTTCAAAGCCAATCGCTGAAATTTATCAAGATAAATAATAAGGACTTAGGGCTTAGGTATTTTGCTCAAGTCCTTTTCTTTTACGGAGGAGTTTTAGAATGAAATTTTTGCATGCGGCTGACCTGCATTTGGACACACCATTTGTTGGTATCAGTAATTTTTCTAAAGATTTACAAGCTAAATTAAAAGAGTCCACTTATGAAGCTGCCAAGAAAATCTTTCAAACCGCCATTGATGAAAAAGTCGATTTCGTCATCTTAGCAGGGGATATTTTTGATGATACGGATAGTTCTTTGAAGGCACAAATGTTTTTGAAGACTCAATTTGAACAACTGAACCAAGTTGGCATCAAGGTCTTTATGGTTTATGGAAATCACGATTACTATCGTAATAATTTTTCAGTCATTAAATTTCCTGATAACGTCTATGTATTCGGTGCTACTCCAGAAACGAAGTCAATCATAGTTAGTGATGGAAAAAAAGTTGGTGTTACTGGTTTTAGTTATACTCAGCAACATATCAATCAAAATATTGTTCGAGAATATCCAGATCGTGGAGAATTTGATTATCAAATTGGCATCTTGCATGCGGGTGTCGCTGATAACAATTATGCTCCCTTTACGGTCAGTGATTTGTTGACTAAAGGCTATGACTATTGGGCATTGGGCCATATTCACAAGCGAGAGGTCCTACATACTAATCCGACGATCGTCTATCCTGGTGATATCCAAGGTCGTAATCAAAACGAAACAACCCCTAAGGGCTTTTATTTGGTTTCAGTTACAGATGACAAAACTGATTTAAAATTTGTTCAGAGTAGTCTTTATACATGGACGAAAGTCTCGTTAACGGTTGATAGTAAGGATTCTATTGATTCATTGATTGCTAAAATAACTGACCTTTTGGCAAAACCACAATTGTTGACCTTAACAATCAATGATGCTCAAGAATTGCAACAGGATGTTTTAAAGACGATTGAAAGAAATGAATTATTGTTGCAGATTCTGCAACTTAAGACACCTGGTTTGTTATATAAAATCAATTTAAAATTTAATAAGAATTCCCAATTATCAGCTATTGACCAAAAATATTGGGATCAAGCCCAGGAGAAGGCAATTGATTTAGATAAGATCAAAGATTTTGACAGTAAACTTTATAGTTCAGATGTAATTCGTGAACATATTAATGAACCAGGTTTTTTAAAACATATAATCGAATTAACGAAAAATACAATTAATCAAAAATATACTGGAGAATAATCGTGAAATTAGTTAAAGCAAAAATATATGGCTTTGGTAAATGGGTCGATCAAGAGTTTGACTTCAAACAAGATTATCAAGTTATTTTTGGTTCCAATGAGGCTGGTAAAACAACCCTTTTAAACTTTATTAAAAGCATTCTTTTCGGTTTTGCTTCTGGTCGTGGGGAAAATAAATTTTTGCAGTATAAACCCAAGAACAGTAGTAAATACGGTGGTGAATTGGAGTTTCTTGATAACGATCAAAGTCATTGGTTAATCAAAAGAATTGAAGGAAAAGGTGATGGCGAAGTAAGTCTTTTTCACGATGACCAACCGGTTCCTGAAAGTTTAATTAAAGAGATAGTGGATAGTTTTACCAAAGATGACTTCGAAAATACTCACGTATTTGATGATAAGAATATTTTTTCAATTTATGGATTGGACGAAAATCAACTAGAGACTGAAATCATGTCTGTTGGAGCAGTAGGTAGTAAAGAATGGTTAGCAACGGCGGATAAATTTAATCAAGCTGCTAAGTCTATTTATAAAAAACGTGGTCAAAAACAACCCTTAGTGGCTAAATTAAAAGCACGTGATGACCTCTTGGCTGAAAAGGCAGAATTTGATAACCAACAAACTGCTTATAAAAAAGTTACTGAACAACTTTCAAAAACTCAAAATGATTTTGATACTAACAAAAAATTATTAGAACCGATCACTAAAAAAGAGAATAGTTTACGTAATTTAGATAAGAAATGGGTTCGTTATGAACAATTTCAGATGACTAGTCCCGTTGACGAAGAAGTTCAAATCAGTAGTGAAGATTGGGAAAACTTTTTAACTGATAATCAAGAACTTAGTACCTTGACAGAGACCTCAACAACAAATCGTGTGGCAACTTTAAACAATGTTGAAAAAGCAATTTTGAAAAATTATCGTCAGCATCAAAAACGTTTGGATTATATCCGCAATCAGAAATTTGAGTTGCAAAATTTACAATTTCATCGCGATGATATGAAATCTAAATTATTAAAGGTCGATACGCAAGTTGATCAGTTGTTTAAAGATAACCCTCAATTATCCGAAGATATGCAACCGCTAACAAGTCAAGAATTGGAGGATATTACTCCAGAACCGAACACTAAAAATTATAATCTACCATTGATAATTACCATTGCCGCCGTTGTTTTGATGTTTGTGACAAGTAATCCTTTGAAGATGATTTTTGCTGTTATCGCGATAGCTTGCGGCATTTGGTATTGGTATCAAGGACGCAATAAAAAATTGCAGAGTGATGGTAATTTTCCATTCTTACAACAAAAAGGTTATTTGAATTTAACGAGAGAGAACATTTTAAACTTACAAAGTACAGTTATCCAATTAGCAAATTTTCGAACTTCACAAAAGAATTTAGTCGATGGTATCGATTCAATTGAAGTGGATTTGAATAAGTGGCGTAATATTTTAATTGAATTGAATGTTTTAGATAAATCGTATAAAAAAGATAATTATAATGAACAAATTGAGAAATATTTCTCGAATTTAGATCAAATCAAGGCTCGAGCTGATTTGAACGAACAAAACGAATCAGCCACCCAAAAAATGACAGATAATCGTAATCAAAGATTACAAGCCATCAATGATGAGATCAATCAAATCGTTGCTAAATACCATTTGCCAAGTGTTGAATCTTTTGTCCAATTGCATACTAGACAAGTTAAGAATCAAAATACTATCAATCAAATTAAACAGGACAAAGCCTTTTTAGGGGATGATTTAAAGGATTTACAACAATATTCTAATCACGATGCGTTAGTTAACGATTTGAATCAAATAGTTGCTCAAAAGACACAATTAACTGAAAAGAATAATCAATTGAGTAGACAAATGGGTTCTTTAAAGGAACAGATGCAGCAGATATTTGACAATAAGCAGTATCAAAGAGTTGTTGATCAATTAGCTCAAAATAAAACTGATATTATTGAATATTACGATGATTGGTTAGCTAAAAAATTGGCTAGTAAATGGATCAAAGAGATGCTGAATATAGCGACAGAAAATCGTTATCCAAAGATGATTGCTCAAGCTACACAGTATTTTTCATTGTTGACGAATAAAAATTATAATCGAATTGATTTCAAGAATAATAGTATTGTTGTATGGAGCACAAATAATAATCAATTTGATGTTCATGAATTATCACAGGCAACAACGGTTCAACTGTATCTATCATTGAGATTAGCATTCGTGACCGAAATATCCGATTTGATCAAGTTACCAATTTTAATTGATGATGCTTTTGTTGATTTTGATATTACTAGAACAGATAATGTTTTAAAATTGATTGAAAAAATTGCCCAAACCAATCAAGTAATTTACGTTACAGCACAGAAACCAGCTAATATAGCTTCAGATCACATTTTAAATTTGGAAGGAGAGAACGAATAGTGGCCAAACATATTATTGATTTTAATAAGGGTGAAAATATGAGTTTGGAAGTTATTATCAAGCGTTCAGATTTTCGTCTTGCAAAGAATGGTAAGAATTTTTTATCACTGGTTTTTGAAGATAAATCAGGACAGATTCCCGGAAAGTATTGGGATGCCAGTCAAGAAGATGCACAGAAATTTCATGTTGGTGCGGTAGTTCAACTAGAAGGACGGCGTGATCTCTATCAAGGTAAACCACAAGTAAATATTACTCGCTTAGGCGTTTTGGATGAAAAGACAGTTGATATGTCACAATTCGTGCAAACAGCTCCCATGAAGCGTGAAGATATGGAAAACGAATTTGATGACGTCTTTTTACAAATCACTAATGGTGCTTGGAATCGGATCGTACGTTACTTGTTTAAGAAGTATCATGACCAGTTCTTTACTAGTGCTGCTGCCAAAAGCAATCATCATGATTTTCAAGGCGGTTTAGCTTATCACACATTAAGTATGGTGCGGATTGCTGAAAAGATTGCAGATTTGTATCCACAGATCAATCGTGCCTTATTGATTGCCGGTACTTGCCTACATGACTTCGGTAAAATCATTGAATTATCGGGTAGTTTGGATATTGAATATACCTTCGAAGGTAATATGCTAGGTCATATCACAATCGTTGATGAAGAAATTGTTAAAGCAGCGACTGATTTGAATATTAGTTTGGATAGTGAGGATATGATTCTTTTGAGACATATGATTTTATCTCATCACGGTTTATTAGAATACGGCTCGCCAGAACGTCCTAAATTACTTGAAGCTGAAGTATTACACAACATTGATATGATGGATGCTTCAATCAATATGATTACAAAGGCTTTAGATAAAACTGAGAATGGTAAGTTTTCTGAGCGAATCTTTGGATTAGATAACCGTTCATTTTATAAGCATAGCTAATGCCGTTTTCTTAGAACTGTTAGACTAAATCCTATTCTTTGAGTTTACCTTCTATAATTTTTAAGTTGATAGAAATGAAAAAGAGAATCTTACTAAAATCGCAGTAATTACTGCAATAAGTAGGATTCTCTTTTTTGTCGATATTGTTTTTGAGAAGAAAACGATGACTATTAAAAGGGTGTTAGAAATAGAAGTGTTATTTAGTTTATCGCGGAGGACGGCAGTTAGCGACTAATAAAAAAACCCTAGAAAAAATCTAGGATTCTTTTAATTTATTGATTATTTTTTACTTGATGAAGATGATGATACATAACCTGAAAGAACGTCTTTCAAATCGCTATCCTTGATAGAAACATCAGCTCTCTTCAAGACTTTAGAAATAACATTTTGCATAACTGTTGAATCTTGTAGCCATGAAGCATATAGCTTAGATTTTAGTTCTGATTCATGTTCTTTCATAGTACCCTTAGCAGGTTTCTTGAGAAGCTTGATAACACTGTAACCGTAACTTGTCTTAACAGGTGTAGTTGTGTAATCACCGACTTTATCTAGCTTGTATGCAGCTGTCTTGAAGTCAGTATCGATACTTGTTGAATCGTTATCAAAGGCAGCTAATTTACCACCCTTGTTCTTTGTAGCAGAATCTGTTGAGTATTCTTTAGCAAGCTTTGTGAAGTCGCCACCGTCTTGAAGTTTTTGAATAACTTCTTCGGCAGTTGATTTCTTACTTACGAGGATATGTGCAACAGTAATCTTAGGTTGGTAACTCTTCCATTCTTTCTTTAGTTGTTTGTCAGTAACTTTCTTGTTCTTCTTCAAAGCAACTTTTGTAAGAAGGTTAGTACGGATATTCTTCTTAAATTGAGCAGTTGTCATACCATTTTGTTGAAGAATTGAACTAAATGAAGAACCGTATTGACTCTTGTACTTGTTGTATTCTTTTGTAACTTGTTTTGTTGAAACGTCTTTACCATATTGGTCTTCTAGGGCCTTTGTGATAATCATTGTTTGAAGTGTTTGTTTACCTTGAGAAGAACTCTTCATTTCTTTGTAGTATTCTTCTTGGGTAATTTTTCCACCCTTCATTGTGGCAACAGTTTTATTGCCAGAACAACCAGCAACGACAGTTACCATTAACAGACCAGCAAGTGCCAAGATCCATTTAGTTAATCGTTTATTCATCTTTACACATCCTTAATTAATATATCTACAATTGAAAAGACTACCATAAAATGTTGTTAAAAGATTGTCATTTTAGGAAAAAATCACAAAAAATTCATATTTAAACTTAGTCTTTTTTGAATTTATCGAGATTTTCTTTCATTTCCGCAATTGAAGCTTGTAGTTCTTCAACGTCTGGTTTAATACTTCTAGAATAATTATTCAAGTCTTCAGAAATTCCAGAGATAACTTCAGGTACTTGAGCGGAGTTCTTTTGAAGATCGGCTAATATATCTTTAAAATCTTTTATATTCTGGAATATCTTGGTATCATAAACACTAGATATAGCGTCTTTTGATTGGACAAGATGAATTGCGACACCGGAAACGGCACCAATTACAAATCCACTAAAAAATTTCATTTTAATCCTCCAAGTTTTCCTTGATCTTGTCGGCACGTTTTTGAAGTTCCTCAGCACTAGCTAGACCAGTATTGTCACCCCAGTGCATTGAGAAGGCATCATCTTTGGAATAACGAGGGACTAAATGAATGTGTGAATGCATAACGCTTTGATAGGCAATCTCACCGTTATTTTGGCAAATATTCATCCCAATGATTTTAGGGTTAGAAGCTTTAATAGCACGGGCAATCATTGGTACTTTCTTGAAAACACGTTCTGCTAAATCTTCGTCATAAGCGAAGATATCCTTAACGTGCTTTTTAGGAACTACTAAAGTATGTCCAGGTGTAACTTGTGAAATATCAAAGAAAGCCTTGATATCGTCATCTTCGTAAATAGTAGTACTTGGAATTTCGTTGTTTATAATTTTACAAAAAACACAATCATCCATGTAAAAAATCTCCTTTCAAAATCAGCAATATATTTACTACAATGCTATCATATTAACATTATTAAAAACAGACAATAGGTGGTTTAATCCATGACTTTAGAAGTAAAAGAACTGACCGGAGGGTACGGTCAAGTAGCAGTTTTAAAGAAAGAGACGTTCACTGTTGAGAGTGGACAAGTCGTTGGTTTGATTGGTTTAAATGGAGCTGGTAAATCAACCACGATCAAACATATCATTGGGCTTTTGACGCCACGTGGTGGTCAAATACTGATCGATGGCATTAGTTTGCACGACGATGTAGAAAAGTATCGGAAGAAGATTGCTTACGTTCCTGAAATGCCAATCCTTTATCCGGAATTAACTTTAAGAGAACATATCGATTTAACGATCATGGCTTATGATTTGGATCATGATAAAACCTGGGAGAATGCTAATAAGTTGTTAAAAACATTTCGTTTGGACAATAAATTAGATTGGTTCCCTCAGAATTTCTCAAAGGGTATGAAACAAAAAGTGATGATCGTCTGTGCATTCATGACAGATGCGTCACTATTCATTATTGATGAACCATTTACAGGCCTAGATCCACTGGCGGTAAATGACTTGTTGAATATTGTTGAAGCTAAGAAGAAAGCTGGATGTTCGGTTTTGATGTCAACCCACATTTTAGCAACAGTCCAAAATCATGCGGACAAATTTGTTTTGATCAATCAAGGACAAGTGAGAGCTGATGGGACACTTGATCAATTGAAAAAGAAATTTAATATGCAAGCAGATACTAATCTTGATGATATTTATATCAAGATGTCACAAGAGGACTTATAATGACTGATCTTTGGCAAAAACGATTAAGAAGACATCAACTTAATCAATTTAAATATTTGCGTCTAATTTTCAACGATAATTTTGTTTTAGCATTTATCGTATTGATAGGAGCCTTAGGATTTTGGTATTCTAATCTTTTGGGTACGATTCATCATCAATTGATTTTAGGAAAACCGATTGTAATTTTAATTTTATTCTTGGCGGTTCAAATTGGTGGGATTGCTACATTACTGGAAGATCCTGACAGCACTTTCTTGTTAGTAAAGGAAAAGCAGTTTTATCGTTATTTCAGAGCGGCAAAGAATTACAGTGTCTTTATTCCAATTGTGACACTAGCCTTGGTCAATTTTTTACTATCAGCTTTTGCATCTCGGGCTGCTGGACTAAAAATAATTGACGTTGTTTTGATTGCTATCGGTTTGATAGTTTTCAAATTAGGCTTTTTGAATGTTAATTTCATGGCTCTATATGGTGAGAATCGTTTGGGTAGTTTGAATTTAAAGCTGTTTTCAAATATTTTATTACTAGTATCATTGATTATCTCAACTTATTTCTTTAGCGCATTGATGATAATCGTAGCGGTCATCTATTACTTATTCTTAAATGTGCGAGTAAAGCCATTAGAAACCAGTGGTCGTTTGCAATGGGAATATGCTATTGCCACTGAAAATCAGAGAATGTTTCGTATTAAAAGATTCTACAATCTTTTCACCGATGTTCCCGGTGTTAATAGTAAAATCAAGCGCCGAAAGTGGTTAGATGGATTATTTAATTTCATTAAACCTAAAAAGGCGAACACATATCTATTTTTATTTGCTCGTGGATTCGTTAGAAATAACGAATATATTGGCTTATTTTTACGTTTGACGATTATTCAAGCAATCATGTTGTGTCTGATCGACAGTTTCTATATTTCCTTGATAGTGGAAATGCTGTTTATTTACCTAGTTGGTTTCCAATTGAAACCTTACTTTAAAGAAGTAATGCAAAATTTAATGCAACGGCTTTATCCAATTTCTGGAAAAGAAAAGATTGCTTCATTTACTAAATTGAGTACCGTTATTTTGGCTATTCAATGGATCATTAGTGCTTTGGCTATTTTATATAAGTTTGGCTTGAGTACTAATAGTTTTATTATTATTATTGCTGGTTTTGCTGTCTTAGTGTTTGTAAATTACTTTTACATGCCAAGACAATTGAAAAAATATCTAGATTAATGGAGAATTTTGATTTATGAGATTAAGAAACAAACCTTGGGCTAAGGATATGATCAACGAAAACCTTGACCTAATTGCAGTGCAACCTGAAAATATGCAAGGTAAGTGGCAAAATCGCTTTGCCAAAACTCAACCTCTATTCATTGAAGTTGGTTCTGGAAAAGGAAAGTTCATAACTGAGTTGGCTCAAGAAAATCCACAAAATAATTATATTGCGATGGATGTTCAAGAAGGTGCAATTGCCTTAGTACTAAAAAAGCAAGTTGAGCTAAGATTGCCCAACTTGCAATTACTCTTGGCAAATGGTGCTGACTTGTCAGAATTGTTTGCGGAAAGTGAAGTTGATGGAATTTACTTGAACTTTTCTGACCCTTGGCCTAAAACACGTCACGAAAAGCGCCGTTTGACTTATAAGAGCTTTTTGAAACAATATCAATATATTTTAAAGGACGATGGTTATCTTCGCTTTAAGACTGATAATCAAGGCCTGTTTGAATATTCTTTGATCAGTATGAATAATTTTGGCATGAAGTTTGATGAAATCTCATTAGATTTACATAATAATGAAACAATGAATGCTCAAAATATTGAAACTGAATACGAAGAAAAGTTCTCAAAAAAGGGCTTCAGGATTAATTACCTGAAAGCCCATTTTGAAAATTAGTTTATTGATTATTGTACTTTTTTAATATTTAGTAATTCGCCTGTAATGGCATCAGCAATGAAGTGATATTGAGCAACGTCAAATTCGTCCATTGTCGTTACGCCACCAACGATTCCCCAAGTAGAACGTCCATTGACGTCAACACGTTGGTAGAATGGTTCAACCCAAGAACCAATGACTTTGCTATCTTCGCCCAAAACGGACTTAACTTTATCAATTATTTTTTCGCTATCTAGATGGTGTTTTACTAAAACTGTTGCACAAGCTCCAGCTACAAGTACAGAACCAGCAACGATTAATGAACCGATACCTTTTTTACTCATAAAAAATCACTCCTTGATTTCGATTTAATGATATATTACCACTATTATATATCATTCAAAGGTTCAAGAACATTTAATTGACCGTTTTAAAAATAAAAAGTATCTTATTGACAGAGGTGAAATTAATTATGAAAGAAATTGAAGATTATAATGTAAAAGATTGGCATGAAGCAGTAAAGGAAGGAAAGTATGTGCTATTTTTCCACGCTGACTGGTGCCCTGACTGCAAATTTATCGAACCAAAGATGCCTGAACTAGAACAAGAATATTCTGATTTTACTTGGATCAGTTTCAATCGTGACAACAACATGGAAGCTGCACAAGATTTATCAATTATGGGTATTCCTAGCTTTGTTGTTATTGAAAATGGCAAAGAAATTGGTAGACTAGTAAATAAAGATCGAAAAACTAAAGAAGAAGTTGAGACCTTTATTAACAGTGTAATTAACAAATAATTAATCAAGTGAGGGGAAAAACTTGCTATTAAGCTTTTATAATTCAGAAGTTTTGGGTGATATCTTAATTGTTGAGACAGCTACTGATGTCAAAACTCAAGATAGTGTTCAAAAAGATAATGTAGTACGTATTTTTAACGAAGAAAATGATGAAGCCATCGGTTTTAATTTCTTTGGTTTAGGGGAAGAATTGGGAATTCAAAATGATTCCGGTCAAGTCTTTCTAAATGAAAAGCAAGTGGCTATTTTAAACGATGCTCTTGCTAAAGCAGGTTTTTCTGACAAATTAGTTGCTGATGAAAGTCCTAAGTTTGTAATTGGACATGTGGATGAAATGAAAGCTCATCCTGATTCAGATCATTTGCACATTACTCAAACTGATGTTGGTTTGGATAAGCCAGTTCAAATTGTTTGCGGTGCTCCTAATATTGACCAAGGACAATTAGTTGTAGTTGCATTACCAGGTGCTGTTATGCCTACCGGTAAAGAAATTTGGCCAGGTGAGTTGCGTGGCGTAAAGAGTTTTGGGATGATTTGTTCTGCTCGTGAATTAGGTATTCCTAATGCACCACAAAAACGTGGTATTCTAGTACTTGATCATGGCCAAGCTGGTCAAGCATTTGATTTTGAAGAAGCAAAGAATTTGTTCAATTAGGAGCTATTATGGAAAAGACAGTTTATCATTTTGTTGGAATTAAAGGAACAGGAATGAGTGCATTAGCACTTATTTTGAAAGATTTAGGATATGAAGTTCAAGGATCAGATATTGATAAATACACATTTACTCAACGTGGACTTGAACAAGCAGGAATTAAGATTTTACCTTTCGATGAAAATAATATTCACGAAGGTTTAACTATCGTCAAAGGAAACGCTTTTAATGATGATCAAGTAGAAATCAAAAAAGCTAATGATATGCATTTACAAGTAATTACATATCCAGAACTAGTTGGTAAATTAGTTTCAGAATACACTTCAATCGGTATTGCCGGTTCGCATGGTAAGACTAGTACAACTGGTTTGTTAGCTCATACTTTAAGTGGAATTGCTAAGACATCTTACTTAATCGGTGATGGTACTGGTAAAGGTATCAAGGATGCAAAATTCTTTGTTTTCGAAGCCGATGAATATCGTCGTCATTTCTTAGCATATTCACCTGATTATTTAATCATTACTAATATTGATTTTGATCATCCAGATTACTTCTTTGGTGGAATCAACGATGTTGTTGATGCTTTTGAATCAGAAGCTAGAAAAACTAAGAAGGGTATTTTCATTTGGGGCGAGGATAAACATGCCAAGTCTATCCAAGCTGACACACCAATTTACACTTATGGTTTAAATGAATCAGATTATATTCGTGCAACAAACATCAAACGTACTGTTAAAGGTTCATCATTCGATGTTTCTATCAACGGTGAAAATATTGGGAACTTCCAAGTACCATTGTTCGGTGAGCACAATGTTTTGAATTCATTGGCTGTAATTGGTGTCGGTCATATGGAAAATCTAGATCATGCTTTGATTAATCGTGAACTTCAAACATTCAGTGGTGTTAAGAGACGTTTCAGTGAAAAGAAAGTAGCTGATCAAGTTATCATTGATGACTATGCTCACCATCCACAGGAAATCAAAGCAACGATTGATGCTGCTAGACAAAAATATCCTGATAAGAAAATCATTGCCGTCTTCCAACCACATACTTATACTAGAACCTTAGCCTTGATGGATGATTTTGCTAAGTCACTTGATTTAGCTGATGAAGTTTACTTAACAAATATCTTCGGTTCCATTCGTGAAGCCCATGGAGATATTACTAGTAAAGACCTTGGCAACAAGATTCACAAGGGTGGTAAAGTTCTAACACTTGATGACATGTCACCATTATTGGAGTATCATAATACCGTTATGATATTCATGGGTGCAGGTGATGTTCAAAAGTATGAAACTGCTTATGAACAATTATTGAGTACCTTGAATCCTAATCAACAATAAAATTTAAAATGAAGCTATGACAGAGCTAATTGTCATGGCTTTTTTTTGTGGAAGAGGTATTGATTTGAAAGATGTAGTATCAACACGAGTGAAATTATCGATTTTAGCGGTTGGATTATTATCATTTACCGGAATTTTGATTGAGACTTCGATGAATGTAACATTTCCAACTTTGACAAAAGACTTGGACGTCAGCTTGAATACTGTCCAATGGCTAACGACAGGGTATTTATTATTAACAACAATTGTTATGAGTACAACAGCCTTTATATTAAAAAAATTTGATCCATTAAAAATTTTTATATTTGCGACTTCATTGTGTCTAGTCGGTTCGATTATTTGTTTTTCTGCTCCAAATTTTTCGATTTTATTGATTGGAAGATTATTGCAAGCCATCGCTACAGGTTTATCGACTCCATTAATGTTCAATCTGATTTTTGAAGAAATCCCAGTTTCTAAATTGGGATTGTATACTGGTTTAGCTGGAGTTGTGATTTCATTAGCACCAGCCTTAGGACCCACTTATGGTGGGATCATTAATAAAGCCTGGACTTGGCGAGAAATTTTTGTTGGAGTAATTCCGTTAATTATTCTATTGGCTATTATTGGTTGGTTTTCTATCAGAGGGAAGGCCAGTGGTACCAAAGGAATATCCTTTGATTATTTGAGTGTATTGGGTTTAGCAATTATCTTCTCAATGATTTTATACACATTCAATCAAGCTGGAAGTTATAATTTTATTTCATGGCAATTTTTCTTAGCGGCTGTCTTATCGGTCATCTTTATCGGGTTATTTGCTTGGTATAATCATCAAAGTAAACGGCAGTTGATCGATTTTTCAATTTTAAAGTTACCAGTTTTAAGATTACGGTTATTTAGTTATTTCAGCCTACAATTTATTAATATCGGTTTATCGTTTGTATTGCCAATCTTTGCTCAAACAGCTTTGAAATTAGATTCAGCTCAGGCAGGTCTAATGTTACTGCCCGGTTCACTATTAGGAGCGATTTTAGGGCCTTATGCCGGTCATTTGTACGATAAAAAGGGTGCTACTTTTCCTCTATTGATCAGTGGTTTGTTAATAACAATAGGTTCAGCAATGTTTTGGTTTAAGAGTAATGATTTAAGTTTAATGAGTATTACCATAATTTATATTATTGTTAGACTTGGCTTTAACTTTGGCTTTGGTCCGTCACTTTCTGATGGTAGTATGCAAGTTCAGGGTCCAAAAAAATCAGATCAAAATTCGCTTTTCAGTATGATGCAACAATACGCTGGTTCATTAGGGACTAATGTGTTATCAGTTGTGATTTCAGCGGCAGCATTGACTAGTGGCTCAAAAAATGAAGTTCTTAATACTGTTTTAGGTGCTAAAAACGACTTTATTTTGTTAACTATTTTGTCATTATTGGTTTTAGTATCAGTAATTTATGTTCACTTCAAATATGAAAAAAATAATTAGAGATGCTGAATTTGAAAAAGAGACTAGGGTAATCAAAGTTTGATCATCCTAGCCTTTTTGTAGTCCTATTGTAATTGCATATTTAGTCGTTGGAAGTTTTTCTGAAACTGTTACAAAGGGCTCTGATTTGTTAAAATAGATGTAGTTAATTTCGGTTTTATTGGAGAAAATATGTCAGAAAATAAAAAATTACTTTTAATTGATGGAAATAGTGTTTCTTTTCGTGCATTCTTTGCCATGCATAATGTTTTAGATAAATTTGTCAATGGCGATGGAATTCATACAAATGCCTTGTATGCTTTTAATAACATGTTGGAAATAATTTTAAAAGATGAAAAACCAACACATGCATTGGTAGCTTTCGATGCTGGTAAAACGACTTTTAGAACAAAGATGTTTGATGAATATAAGGGCACACGGGCAAAGACGCCACAGGAATTGATGGAACAATTACCGTTGATTCAAGAGATGTTAAATTATCGCGGAATTAAAACGTATGAATTACCCGATTATGAAGCTGATGATATTATTGGTACTATGGCGCATAAAGCTGAGTTGGACAACATGGATGTCACGATCATTACTGGGGATCGTGATTTAACTCAATTAACGACTGATAAAATAACGGTTAAAGTGAATGTCAAAGGTGTTACCGAAACTGAGAGTTATACACCTGAACATGTCAAAGAAAAATTAGGAATCACCCCTAAGCAGATTATTGATATGAAAGGTTTAATGGGAGATTCATCTGATCATTATCCAGGGGTAGAAAAAGTTGGTGAAAAGACTGCCATCAAATTACTTGATCAATACGGTAGTGTTGAGGGCATTTATGAACACGTTGATGAGATGAAGAAGAGTAAATTAAAAGAACATCTAATCAACGATAAAGATAAAGCATTTTTGAGTAAAAAATTGGCAACTATCGATTTGAATGCACCAGTAGCACTAAATATTGGCGATTTGGAATATCATGGTGATAATCAAGAGCAATTGATGCAGTTTTATCAAAAAATGAATTTTAGAACATTTTTAGATCGAATGGATGTACCTCAAGATAGTGCTGAAGATTTGGCTAAAATTGAAGTTAATACTTTAGACGAACAAGCGATTGAAAAGATTTCTCAAAGTGATAAAACACATACGTTAGTTGTTGAAGGTTTTGGAAATAACTACCATATCGATCCAATCATTGGTATTTTAATTTCTGATGGCACAAATTTTTATGGAACCACTGATTTTTCAATTTTAGAAAATGATAAGTTAAAATCTTGGTTAAGTGATGGATCTAAAGAGA
Organism: Companilactobacillus miaonis; assembly: GCF_036913615.1. NCBI lineage: Bacteria > Bacillati > Bacillota > Bacilli > Lactobacillales > Lactobacillaceae > Companilactobacillus > Companilactobacillus miaonis. The sequence continues at coordinate 75,584 of NZ_JAYKTX010000003.1, forward strand.
AATATCTCTTTGATAACAAGGCAACTATAGCGTTATTGCATCGTTATGGTTGTCAGCTTAATGGCGTAACGTTCGATATGCTTTTAGTTGCTTACTTACTTGATACTAATGATAATAAACAAGATATTGGTCTAGTAGCTAAAAATTATAATATTAATCTACCAAGCGAAGAAGAATTTTATGGTAAAGGTGTAAAGAAGGCTGTCCCAGAAGATAATGATATCTTATTGAATTTTCTCGCTCAAAAGGCGCAAGTTATCTTTGATTTAAAAGATAAAATGATGTCTGAACTAAAGGATAATGATCAAGATAGTCTTTACGATGAGATTGAATTACCATTGTCAATTGTTTTGGCGGAGATGGAGATCAAAGGGATCACAGTTGAAGTTCCTAAATTAAAGGAAATGGAAAATACTTTCGCCACAAAATTGAGTGAAATTGAAAAGAAAATCTATCAAGAAGCTGGCAAAGAATTTAATATTAATTCACCTAAGCAATTGGGTGTAGTATTGTTTGAAGATTTGAAGTTACCAGTAATTAAGAAGACAAAAACAGGTTACTCAACTTCAGTTGATGTTTTAGAAAAACTAAAAGATAAGTCGCCAGTTGTCCAATTAGTCCTTGATTATCGTCAGATTTCAAAAATTCAATCTACATATGTAATAGGCTTACAAAAATTTGTGCAACCGGATAATAAAATTCATACGATCTATCTTCAAACCTTGACTCAAACTGGTCGTTTGTCATCAATTGAACCAAACTTGCAAAATATTCCAATCAGAATTGATGAGGGAAAACAAATTAGGAAGGCTTTTGTACCCCAACATAAAGATTGGGAAATCTTCTCAGCTGATTATTCACAAGTAGAATTACGTGTTCTAGCTCATATTTCTGGGGATGAACATATGCAAGAAGCTTTCAATGAAGACTATGATATTCACGCTCATACGGCTATGAGAATCTTTGGATTGAATAGCACTGATGAAGTAACTCCAAATATGCGTCGTCAGGCAAAAGCTACAAACTTTGGAATTGTGTATGGAATTAGTGATTATGGATTGTCTCAAAATATCGGTATCAGTCGAAAACAAGCGGCGGCTTTTATTGAGTCATATTTTGAACAATATCCAGGTGTTAAAAAGTATATGGATGATATCGTTAAATACGCTCGTGAAAATGGATACGTTGAAACGATTATGCATCGCCGTCGTTATTTGCCAGATATCCATTCAAAGAATTTCAATGTTCGTAACTTTGCCCAAAGAACAGCTATGAATACACCGATTCAAGGTAGTGCTGCAGATATAATCAAAGTAGCAATGATCAATATGCAAAAGATGCTTGAAAAAGAAAAATTACAGGCTAATCTATTATTGCAAGTACATGATGAGATGATCTTTGAAGCACCAAAATCAGAAATTCCAATGTTAGAAAAATTAGTACCAAGTGTGATGGATTCAGCTGTCAGACTCGACGTACCGCTAAAAGTTGAAACAGCACATGGAAAAACTTGGTATGAAGCTAAATAGTAGGTGATAAAATGCCAGAAATGCCAGAAGTAGAGACGGTTAGACGTGGTTTACAAGCTCAAGTCAAAGGGCGTAAAATTACCCATGTCGAAATTCGTTATCAAGCTTTGATCACTGGTTCAGTTGATCAGTTCATTGAATTCACAACTGGAGCTGTGATTGAAGATATTGGCCGTCGTGCAAAATTTTTGTTGATTCATTTGAATAATGGATATACAATTATTAGTCATTTGCGAATGGAAGGTCGTTATCGAATTTCTGCTGACCCCAGTGCCATCGATAAACATTCTCATGCCATTTTTACTTTAGATAATGGTCAAAAAATGATTTATAACGATGTTCGTAAATTTGGTCGAATGCAGTTATGGCCTACGGATGATTTATCAAATAATAAATCAATAAAAAAACTTGGTCCTGAGCCATTGTCAAAAGAATTCACGTTTGATAATCTCAAGTCAAGGATTATGCGACATCGTAAGGATATTAAGACGGTGCTGCTTGATCAATCAGTCATGAGTGGGTTAGGCAATATTTATGTAGATGAAGTATTATGGAAAGTCAAGATTCATCCTGAAACTTCGGCTAATCATCTGACTGATACTGATATTCAAAAGATAATTGACGTTTCGAATCAAGAAATGAAACTTGCAATCGAATCAGGTGGATCAACTGTGCGTACTTACATTGATTCGACTGGTCACAAAGGTAATATGCAAAATAATCTAAAAGTTTACGGAAAAGAAGGAACACCTTGTCCAAGATGTGGGACCGAGATTCAAAAAATTAAAGTTGGCGGTCGTGGTACCCATTTTTGTCCAAAGTGCCAGGTAGTAAAATGAGTAAGATTTATGGTTTGACTGGAGGAATTGCTTCCGGTAAATCAACAGTTTTAAATTTATTTAGACAAAATAAATTCATTGTTTATGATGCAGATTATGTTGCTCGAGAAGTTGTTAAGCTAGGAACAATTGGTTTAGCACAGATCACAGAACAATTTGGATCATCTATTTTGTTAAGTGATGGGACTCTGAATCGAAAAAAATTGAGCTCAATCGTATTCAGTGATCAAGCACAACTTGAAAAGCTAAATCAGATTACGCGGCCTTTAATCAAAAAAGAAATTTTACAAACGGTTTCTGATGTAAAAAAGTCTTCACAGCCAGATATTTCAATATTTGAAATACCTTTATTATTCGAAGGTAACTATCAGAACTATTTTGATGGCGTGATTAGTTTATACGTAAAGCCGCAAATTCAATTGCATCGTTTAATGCAACGCAACGGTATTTCGGAGAAAGTTGCCTTAGAACAGATCAATTCGCAATTGTCGATGGATGAGAAAAAGCGTCGCGCTGATTTTGTGATTGACAATTCGGGTGATATGAACCATTTACAAAATGAATTTGATAAACTAGTATCGCAACTTTAATAAAGAAAAGAGGCTGGAATTTTGATTTGTCCACATTGTCATCATGATTCATCAAAAGTTATTGACAGTCGTCCCAGTGATGAAGGACGTGCCATTAGAAGACGCCGTGAATGCGAGAACTGTGGGACTCGTTTCACAACGTTTGAGAGATTAGAAAAAGCTCCACTATTGGTTATTAAGAAAAATGGTAATCGAGAGGAATTCAGCCGTGAAAAGTTACTTCGGGGCCTAGTTCGTGCTGCAGAAAAGCGTCCGGTTACTATGGACCAAATGAACGATATCGTTGATAAAGTAGAAAATGCGATTAGATCAACTGGTGAGAGTGAAGTTCGTTCACAAGTTATCGGAGAACATGTCATGAAGATTCTTTCTAAAGTTGACGATGTTACTTATATTCGTTTTGCTAGTGTCTATCGTGAATTTAAAGATATGAATGGTTTCATGGAAGAGGTTCAAGAAATGATGTCAAACGGTAAAAAAATTGATAAAAAGTAAGGAGAGTTTAAGTGTCCGCAAGTAATTTTGAATCAGATAAATTTACGCCACTAGTCGGCTATTGGTGTTTGCCTAGCGGTCATTTAAATGACGATGATCGTCATATCCTAACCGATTTGTATTTGCCGATTTTAGGGATTGAATCATTTAGTTTGTACCTATTGCTTTGGGAAAAAGTTCCGAATAAAGAATTGGTCTCACAAAGAAAAAGTCATGCTGATTTGATGAGTTTGTTAGGAATCGATTTGCGAAGATTTTATCAAGCACGGATCAAAGCTGAAGCATTAGGATTGATTCGTACGTATCAAAAAAAAGACGAAATCGGTCCCTATTATATTTATCAATTGATAGAGCCTTTAACGGCGGAAGAATTTTTTCAAGATGATTTATTAAGTATCTTTTTGTATGAACAAATTGGTGAAAGCAAATTTCGAGCTTTGGCCAAAAAATATTCACAATCAAAATCAATCTTAAATGGTTCTAATGAGATCACTAAGGATTTCTTAGAAGTCTTTAAATTGAATAATAATGATTTGATCAATACACCTTCACAAGTCGCCGATGTTCAAAGTGATTTTAATGGTGGCTCTGACAAGAAGAAAGTGACGCTCGATGCTGAAAAAGTTCCCCAATTAGACTGGGAATTCTTGGTTGATCGGGTTGACCAGTTATATAAGATCAGTGCAGATGATTTGTTGGAAAATCAAGAATTGATTTTAAGCCTACACGCTTTTTATGATATTGACGAGAATGTTTTGTCGAATTTAATTGGGAGCACTGCAAATATTGTCACGAATAAAATTGATCCAGTGCGCTTAAAAAAGGCCGTGCAAGCTCGATTTGAAAAGAACTCCAATATATCACTTCGCCAACAAGTTAATGAGGAAGTTGAAACACCAGCAAATGATAATAATCTTGATCGTTCAGAGCAATTATTGATCAGCCAAGCCAAGAAATTACGACCAGCTGAATTCTTAGCGGCAGAAAAGCAAAGAAGTAATGGTTTTCCAGGAACTGTAGAATCTAATGCGCTGAGAAAAATGGCGATGAAAGCAATTATGCCAACAGCAGTTTTAAACATTTTGGTGCACTATATTTTACAAACCTCGCCAACGTTACAATTGCCATTGATGGAAACCGTTGCTAATGATTGGCAGCAAAATAACGTTAAAACGCCAGAAGATGCTTTGAAACGAATCAATGACTTTCAGAATCGACCAAGAAATCCTAAACAACGCTACAATAAGCCTCGTCGAATTGAACAAGCAACCGATTGGAGCAAAGTGAAAGCTAAAGTTCCTAACAAAAAAAATCCGGCAACTGAAAAAAATGATTTGCAAGATCGCTTAAGAAAATTGAGAAATAAGGACAATTAAGTATGGAAAATTTAGGTAGTAAATTAGCAGAGTATTTGAATTCAAAAAGTTTGACGGAGGATTATCGCCGTCTGCTTAACAATGCCCTAAATGATCCCGATGTCCAAAAATTTTTGAAGGAAAATAGCGACAAGATCAATTCAGATGCATTGTCAGCCAGTGCTGCTAGTATTTATGAATTTTATAATAATAAGAATCATCATAGCGAATTGTCCAAAGGATATTATCCTAAATTGATTGTTAGCAATCACAATATCGAAGTAGCGTATTATCCAAATGAACGGACGCAGAATCGAGAAAAACGTAGCCAATACGAATCGAGTTTTGTCTTAATGGATATGGCGCCTGATATTAGAAATGCCAAACTTGATGATTACGATGGTGAAGGCCGTCAAGATGCTTTAGCAAAAGCTTTGGACTTTATCGACAATTATTTGAATTCAGATACTTTTACACCTGGCTTATTTTTAGCGGGGGATTTTGGCGTTGGAAAAACTTATTTACTCGGTGCAATTGCTAATGAGTTATTTAAGCATGATGTGAGAACAACTTTAATGCATTTTCCAACCTTTGCGATTGAAATGAAAGATTCAATTGGTCAAAATAACGTTTTAAGTAAAGTTAATAAAATCAAAGTAGCCGACATATTGATGTTGGATGATATCGGGGCTGATACGATGTCGAGTTGGATTCGGGATGAAGTTTTAGGAGTTATTTTGCAGTATCGAATGCAAGAAAATTTGCCAACTTTCTTTTCATCCAATTTTTCAATGCAAGAATTTGAACGACACTTATCTGTCAATCAACGTGGTGAAGAAGAGCCAGTTAAAGCAAAACGGATTATGGAGCGAGTTAAGTACCTTTCTCGAGAAGTAATTGTGACTGGAAAAAATAGAAGATTGAATAAATAACTTGCATTCTAGAATAATTAATGTTTCAATAAAGCCATGAAAGATAACACTTCGGTTCTATTCAGGGAGGGTACGATTACTGAAAGCTTACCCATTACTGGAGTTACCACTTCCATATAAAATTGTATAGTTGACGGTTACTTTATAACCAAATGAGTGAAAACTGTTTTTGTTATACAGTTTTAAAGTGGGTGGAACCGCGCAAATGCGTCCCTGAAGTATGTACATATTTGAAATATGTCTGTACTTCAGAGACGCATTTTTTGTTGTCTAATTTTAGGAGGAATATAGTAAATGTCAAAAATCAAGTTAACATTCCCAGATGATTCTGTAAAGGAGTTTGATGAAGGCACAACTACACTAGACGTTGCTAAATCAATTAGCACATCATTGGGTAAAAAAGCTGTTGCTGGTAAATTAAATGACACTTTAGTTGATCTTGAACGTCCTATCAAACAAGATGCAAAGATCGAAATCATTTCTGGTGAAGACAAAGAAGATGCCTTGAAGGTATTGAGAAATACAGCTGCTTTAGTTTTCAGTGCTGCTGCTAAGAGTTATAAAGCAGATCTTCACTTTGGTGAAAAACAATCAAACGATGATGGTTTTTACGTTGATACTGATAGTCAAGAAGGCCAAATCAGTGTTGATGAGTTAAAAGAAATTTCTGCTTTGATGAACAAAATCATCAAGAACAATGACAAGATTGAAAGATCAATGATGGACAAGAAAGAATTAGTTGAGATGTTCAAAGATGATCCATACAAATCATCATTGATCAATGCGATTGATTCAGTTCAAATCCCAGTATACACACTTGATGGATTCGTTGACTTTGGTTATGATGCTGTATTAAATAATCTTAAAGCTTTAAAGCACTTTGAATTGCTATCAGTTGCTGGTGCTTATTGGCAAGGTAAGTCAAGTAACCCAATGCTTCAAAGAATTTATGGTACAGCCTTCTATAAAGAAGATGGCCTAAAAGCTGATCTTAAGCGTCGTGCTGAAATTAAAGAACGTGATCACAGAACAATCGGTCGTGACCTTGATTTATTCTTCGTTGACCCAGAAGTTGGTGCTGGTCTTCCATACTGGATGCCAAATGGTGCAACAATTCGTCGTGTGATTGAAAGATATATCATCGACAAGGAAGTTGCTTGGGGTTATCAACACGTTTACACACCAATCCTTATGAACTTGAATGCTTATAAGACTTCAGGTCACTGGGCACACTACCGTGAAGATATGTTCCCACCAATGGATATGGGTGATGGTGAAATGCTTGAACTTCGTCCAATGAATTGTCCTTCACATATTCAAATTTACAAGCACCACAACCGTTCATACCGTGATCTTCCACTTCGTATCGCTGAACTTGGTATGATGCACAGATATGAAAAATCAGGTGCTTTATCAGGATTACAACGTGTTCGTGAAATGACTCTAAACGATGGTCACACATTCGTTGCTCTTGACCAAATTCAAGAAGAATTCAAACGTACACTACAATTGATGGTTGAAGTTTATAAGGACTTTGATATTAACGATTACACATTCCGTTTGAGTTATCGTGATCCTGCAAATACTGAAAAGTATTTCGATGATGATGAAATGTGGAACAAGTCACAATCAATGCTTAAAGCAGCCATGGATGATCTTGGCTTGAAGTATTACGAGGCTGAAGGTGAAGCTGCTTTCTATGGTCCAAAGCTTGATGTTCAAACAAAGACAGCCCTTGGTAATGAAGAAACATTGTCAACTATTCAACTAGACTTCATGCAACCAGAGAAGTTCCAATTGACATATGTTGGTTCAGATGGTGAAGATCACAGACCAGTTATGATCCACCGTGGTATTGTTTCAACTATGGAAAGATTTATCGCTTACCTAATTGAAATTTACAAGGGTGCCTTCCCAACATGGTTAGCTCCAACACAAGTACGTATCATCCCTGTTAACCAAAAACTTCATATGGATTATGCAAATGATGTTTTGGCAGAATTACGTGCTAAGAACATTCGTGCTGAAATCGATGACCGTGATGAAAAGATGGGCTACAAGATTCGTGATTCACAAACAATGAAGATTCCATACACAGTTGTTGTCGGTGATGAAGAAACTAAAGACGCCACAGTTTCAGTTAGAAAATATGGTGAAGAAGAATCAGTTTCAGAAAATGCTAAGATGTTCGTAAGTTCAGTTGTCGCTGATATTGCAAACTACAGTCGTAAAGATGTTACTGATAAAGATTAATTAATAGTAAAATGTAAATTCACAATGTGGGTTTACATTTTTTTTTGGAGGAAATTATGCAAGCTTTAACAATTGCTAAAAACGAAAATTCAATCGCAGACGTAAAAGTTTCTCAAGTCGAAATCCCTAAAATTTCTGATAATGAAGTTTTGATTAAAGTTTGTGCGGTCGGACTTAATCCAGTCGATTATAAATTGATCGAAAATCACCCCGATGGTTGGAATGATCCTCATGTTTTAGGATTAGATGCAGCCGGAATCGTTGAAAAAGTCGGAGATAATTGTGATCAGAAATTTTCCAAAGGCCAGAGAGTCTTTTTTCACGGAGATTTAGCTAAGGATGGAGTTTTCGCCGAGTATGCTAAAGCAAAGTCAAATGTTTTAGCGAAAATACCTGACAACGTTAGTTTTGAAGCAGCAGCAGCTATTCTTTGCAGTGGATTGACTGCCTATGCTTCGTTATTTAGAAAAATGAATTTAACCGGTAAAAAGACAGTCTTGATTCACGCCGGCGCTGGTGGAGTTGGTAGTATAGCTGTCCAGTTGGCAAAATATCTTGGTTTAACTGTTTTTACTACAGTCTCGACGAAAAAAATTGAATTTGCTAAAAAAATCGGTGCTGATTACGTGATCGACTATAAGAAAGAGGATACGACGGCAGTTATTCAAAAACTCACGCATGGTGTAGGAGTCGATTTAATCATCAATTTGGTCGGTGGAATTGAAGTGCAAAAAGATCTTGAGCGCCTGACTTATAATGGTGCTGTCGTGGATATTTTGAACACACCCGATCTGACCAATTATGATTTAGGTGCGAAAGGTCAAAGTGTTTTGAGTGTTAATCTAGGGGGAGCACATCACGGCGGCAATAAGGGCCAATTAAATGATTTAGCGACAATGGCCAATTCGTTAGTTAAGTTGGTCAGTCAAGGCGTGATTGACCCTTTGATTACTAAGGAAATAAAATTTGCTCAAATTCCTAGTGGTTTGAGATTGATCAAAGAACATCAAACTGAAGGAAAAATAGTAGCTATTTTGTAGAAAACAAATTTTTTTACATTTTTGAAATTTTCTATCTATAATAAGACTGAAGAAGGGATGATTATGGATGAAAAGAGTTCAAATCTAGTTAAAATTTTGAGTAAAATTTATTCAGATCAGGAGTTTAAAACAGATGCGTTGTTGAAAAAGACTGTCGAGGAATGTGCGCGTCCGTTGATGGGTAACAACGATGATAAGGTTTATTTTGAAGTTATCACAAAGTTGACTCATGGCTTTTCTAAGTATTATTCCGCCCACCATAAAAAAGTTCCTGATGGGATTTTAAAGGTTTATCAACAAATCAAAGTCGATATACCAAAAGGAAGTATCAACGCTGATAAGTTGAAACAATTAGCAACTGATACGAAAATGCCTTTTATGAGATTTTGAGTTGAAATGTTTGTTGTTACTAGTAAATTATGGTAGATTTAATGTATTGATTCTTTCAGGATAACGGTATTATTTTGGTAAATTGTATTGACAGAGCAATTTATTATAGTATACTTATTAACTGTTGAGATTAAGCAGAAGCGCCCGCTTCTCACCTATGCACTCGCCTCTAGGTTAATACGATTGCGTAAATACATAGTGGGCATGCTTATGCGGCCCACTTTTTTTGTGGGTTAAATTACTTCGGAGGTGACTACTCATAGCAAGAGATTTATTAATAAATGATCAAATACGTGCAAAAGAAGTACGATTGATTTCTGAAAATGGCGATCAAGTTGGTGTTAAACCAAAGGCAGAAGCACAACGTTTAGCTGATGCTGCAAATATGGACTTAGTTCTAATGTCACCAGGTGCAAAGCCACCCGTTGCCAGAATTATGGACTATGGTAAATATAAGTTTGATCTTCAAAAGAAAGATCGTGAAGCACGTAAAAAACAAAAAACCGTTAGTGTTAAGGAAGTACGTTTAAGTCCTACTATTGAGGAAAATGATTTCAATACTAAGCTTAATAATGCTCGTAAGTTTCTATCTAAGGGTGATAAGGTCAAAGTTTCTCTTCGCTTTAAGGGTAGAGCAATTACTCATAAAGAGATAGGTAAGGAAGTCTTAGACCGTGTCGGAGAAGCTACTAAAGATATTGCAAATGTGATAACTAAGCCTAAGATGGACGGTCGTAGTATGTTCTTAATGCTTGATCCAATTAATGCAAAAGATAACAAAAAGAAGAAATAGTGGAGGGATTTTCATGCCTAAACAAAAAACACACCGCGCATCAGCAAAGAGATTTAAGAAGACTGCTAATGGTGGTTGGAAGAGAATGCATGCTTACACAAGTCACCGTTTCCACGGTAAGACAAAGAAGCAACGTCGTCAATTGGCTAAGCCAGGTATGGTAAGTTCAAGTGATATGAAACGTATCAAACAAATGTTAGCTACATACTAATTATTTATTTTTTTTAATCAAAAGGAGGAGTCATTATGCCACGTGTAAAAGGTGGAACAGTAACTCGCAAACGTCGTAAGAAAGTTTTAAAATTAGCTAAAGGATATCGTGGTTCAAAACATATCACTTTTAAAGCAGCTCATACTCAAATCATGGTTTCATACCGTTATGCATTCCGTGATCGTCGCCAAGTTAAGCGCGACTTCCGTAAGTTATGGATTGCTAGAATCAACGCTGCTGCTAGAATGAACGAAATCAGCTACAGCAAATTGATGCATGGTTTGAAGTTAGCAAATGTTGACATTAACCGTAAGATGTTGGCTCAAGTCGCTATTGAAGATCCAAAGGCATTCACAAGTTTAGTAGATACAGCTAAAAAAGCTTTAGCTTAATTGTAAAAACAAACGTAATTTGGATAACCCAAATTACGTTTTTTTACTAATTGAGCGGATAATGAGGATTAAAAATGTTTAAACCATATATTATGCTTGATAAAATTACCGATATTGAAGTCAGTGACTTAAAACAATTAGGTATTACTACGATTATGACTGACCTTGATAACACACTTTTACCATGGAACAGTAATGAATACGACCTCTCATTAAGAAAATGGCTCAATCAAATGGCAAAGAATCAAATTGAGGTTATGATCGTTTCTAACAATAGTTATGAACGTGTTGAAAAAGCTGTCCATGAACTCCCAGTTAGTATCGTCGCTCGGGCGGTCAAACCACTTCCATTTGTTATCTTAAATCATCTTCATAAAGAACATATTGACCCAGATAGTGTCTTGTTCGTTGGCGACCAAGTCATGACAGATGTTTTAGCCGGTAATATGGCCGGTCTAAAGACTGTTTTGGTTAAGCCACTAGTAGAAACAGATGCTAAAAAGACGCGCGTAAATAGATTTTTTGAACGTCCAATTTTAAAAACAATGCAAAAACGTGATAAGAATTTGTACTGGAAGGATTCATTAAATGACAGAAATTGATGAAAAGTTGTACTGTATAGGTTGTGGGGCAAAACTGCAGACTGAAGATAAAGACAAGCCTGGTTTTGTTCAAGCATCGACCTTAAAGAAATATCTTGAAGATGATTCTAAAGAATTATTATGTAAAAGATGTTTTAGACTTCGTAACTATAATGAAATCACGGATGTTGATGTGTCCGATGATGATTTTTTGAAATTGTTAGATTCAATTTCAGAAAAAGATGCTCTAGTAGTTAATGTAGTCGACATTTTTGATTATGAAGGCAGTGTGATCCCTGGATTGCAACGCTTTGTTGGTGATAAAAAGATTCTAGTTGTTGGTAACAAGGTGGATCTTTTACCTCACTCAGTCAATCAAAATCGCCTTTTGAATTGGTTACAACAAAAGAGTAAAGAAAATGGTATTAAATCAACTGATCAGATTTTAGTTTCAGCTGTTAAAGGAACTAATATTGATGAATTGATGGAAATGATCGAAAAATATCGTGATGGTAAAGATGTCTATGTTGTTGGAACGACTAATACTGGTAAATCGACCTTGATCAATCGTATTATCAGTTCTAACTCGGATATTAAGAATTTGATCACAACTTCTAGATTCCCAGGAACAACTTTAGACCGAATCGATATTCCTTTAGACGATGGCCATAATTTGATCGATACACCAGGAATTATTCACAATTATCAATTGGCACATTACTTGAATGCTAAGGATTTGAAAGCTATTACGCCTAAAAAGCCACTGCGTCCAGTAACTTTCCAACTACGTGATGGCCAAACTATTTTTGTTGGTGGTTTGACTCGGTTTGACTTTCTAAATGATAAAACAAATGTTACTTTCTACGTCAACCAGGGCTTGCCATTGCATAGAACGAAGACACAAAACGCTGACCAATTCTACGCTAAACATTTGGGTGACATCTTGAATCCTCCTAGCGATATCAAAGATTTCCCTAAATTGAAGCAACAAATCTTTTCAGCTCATGAGAAATCAGATATTGTTATTTATGGATTAGGTTGGATTACGATTCCGGCTGGAACAAAAGTTATGACTTATGTTCCTGATGGGGTTCACGTCTCAATTAGAAACGCTATTATTTAAGGAGCTATTAATGATAATTAAAGGAAAAAAGAACCGCTATTTGAGAAGTCAAGCTGCTGTTATGAAGCCAGCTCTACAAGTTGGTCGTGAAGGTATCAGTGAAAACTTACTCAATCAATTTGAAATTTTGATCAACAAATCTGAATTGATCAAGATTTCTTTGTTACAAAATACGATGGTAGAACCACAAGACTTGATCGATGCGCTAAGTGAATTTGACGACCAAGTAATTCACGTTCAAACAATTGGATCGAAGATGGTTTTCTACAAGAAAGCACCTAAAATCAAAAATCGTAAATACTCAATTGAATTAGAGAATATGTAATTAAAAGTGATGAAAAATGGATACTCAAAAACAATTATTAACTAAAGCAAAATTGGAATTTCACAGTAATTTACCAAAGAAGCATGTTGGTATTTTGGGTGGAACGTTTAACCCAATTCATTTAGGACACTTGTTGATTGCTGAACAAGTATATGAACAACTCTGCCTTGATAAGGTGTTGTTTTTGCCAGATAAGATTCCACCTCATCGTGGTGTCGAGAAAACAATTCCTTCAATTAATAGTGATGACCGAATCAATATGATCAAATTAGCTATTCGAGATAATATGCACTTTGATCTTGATTTAACTGATATTAAACGTGGCGGCGTTAGCTACACTTTTGAGACGATTAAATTGTTAAAAGAGTATAATCCTAATACTGAATACTACTTTATTATTGGTGGAGATATGGTTGAAAATCTTCCTAAATGGTCACATATTGATGAGTTGATGCAGATGGTTCATTTTGTAGGTGTTTGTCGCAAAGGCTTTGAGAAAAAGTCTAAGTACCCAATTCTATGGGTGAATACACCAGTAATTGAAATTAGCTCTAGTATGATTCGTGAACGGGTCAAAAAAGGTAAGTCAATCAAGTATTTAGTTCCAGATGATGTTGCTTGGTACATTAAAGACAGGGGGCTTTACAATGACCGAATTTGATTATAGTAAAATTAAGCCGGGAATTGATCGTGACGAAATTTTAAAACGTATGAAAAATAGTTTGAGTGATTTTCGTTTCACCCATTGTTTGCGAGTCGAAGAAGTTAGTCAACAGTTGGCTCAAAAATTTGGTGGCGATGTTTTGAGAGCTGGATTGGCTGGTCTTTTGCACGATTATGCCAAAGAACGTAGCGATGCAGAATTTATTAGTGTAATCAAGGAAAAGCAACTTGACCCAGATTTACTGAAGTACAATAATGCAATTTGGCATGGTGTCGTCGGAGCTGAAATTGTCAAAGATGAACTCGGTATTTATGATGAAGATGTCTTGAATGCTATTCGTAGACATACGGTTGGCTCAACCAAAATGACTCAAGTCGATAAATGTGTCTTTGTAGCCGACTTTATTGAACCTAAAAGAGATTTTCCTGGCATTACAGAAGCTAGAGAATACGCAAAAAAATCACTTGATTCAGCAGTGGCTTATGAATTAAAACATTCATTAGCACATTTGATCGATCAAAATAAAGAAATTTATCCAGAAACATTTATTAGTTATAATTATTGGATTACAAAAGGAGATTTATAATTTGGACTCAAAAAAAATAATGGAAGTTGCTGTTAAGGCAGCTGACGAAAAGCACGCTAATGATATTAAAGTTTTGAATATCAGTGAAGTAAGTATTATGGCTGATTACTTTGTCATCATGGATGCTAGTTCTCAACGTCAAGTCGATGCGATTGTTCAATCGGTTTTGGACAAAGCAGGTGAAAATAAAATTGACGTTGGACACGTTGAAGGAAATCGTAACTCTGGTTGGGTTTTGATTGACTTACATGACGTAATTATTCACGTCTTCACTTCAGAACAACGTGACTTTTATAATTTGGAAAAACTTTGGTCAAATGCGACAGAAGTTGATATTTCCAATTTGGTAACTGAATAATGATTTATAATTCATTTGCCAGTGTTTATAGTGAATTGATGGATGACACACTTTACAATAAGTGGGCTGATTACGTTCAACAACAAGTTCCAACTGATCAAAAGCTTTTAGATGTCGCTTGCGGAACCGGTGATCTGACAATTTTATTAGCTGATAAATATGATGTCACTGGAACTGATTTGTCAGAAGAAATGTTAAAGATTGCTCAAAAAAAAGCTAATAAAGCTAAGAAGAAGATTCCATTTGAACCTAGTAATATGATGGATCTCTACAATTTTGGCCAATTTGACGTAATAACTTGTTTTGATGATTCGATTTGTTATTTAACAGATGAAGACGAATTAGCTATCGCTTTTGATCAAGCTTATCAACATTTGAATACTGGAGGGAAATATTTATTTGATGCTCACTCTTTGTATCAAATGGATGAAGTTTTCCCAGGCTATATGTTCAATCACCGCACAGAAGATTCTGCGTTTATGTGGAATAGTTATGAGGGAGAGTATCCTCACAGTATTGAGCATGAACTGACTTTCTTTAATTGGAATGATAAGATTCAAGGCTATTCGGTCAATACTGAGTTACATAAGGAGAGAACTTATCCGATTGAAACTTTTAAGTTGATTTTGTTCGACATCGGTTTCAAGAATATTCAAGTCAGTGCAGATTTTGGCAATTCGGCTGTTCAAGATGATTCTAATCGTTGGTTCTTTGCCGCAGAAAAATAGAGGTAGTTATGAAAGTTTACGGTTTTATCGCTGAATTCAATCCATTTCATAATGGACACAAGTTATTTATTGATAAAATTAAACAAAAATATCATCCCGATGTTTTAATTGCTGTAATGTCAGGCAATTTTGTACAACGGGGTGATTTTGCCGTCTTAGATAAATGGAGTCGGGCTAAAGTAGCAATAGAAAATGGAGTCGATTTAGTAATTGAATTGCCATTTGCTTATGCGGTTCAATCGGCACAATATTTTGCTGAAGGCGGAGTTTCATTATTGAATGCTTTATCAGTTGATAAAATCGTCTTTGGATCTGAGCATGAGCTTGATTTCCAAAGTTTAGCTAAAAAAACTTTACAGTTAGATGAGCGGTTTCAACAAGACTATTCTCGGAGTTCAGCGGCCAACTTAACTGATTTTTATCGTTATAACGGCATCGATGTGACGCACGATCCAAATCAACTGTTGGGATTGAATTACGCTCGAGCAATCGTTGGAAATAACTATGACATAGGGATTGAGACGGTTGTTCGTCAGCGTGATGGATACAGTGCCACGTTGATCCGACAACTTTTTTCTGAGAACAAGGATTTTTCGAAGTTGGTTCCTCTAGAAACTTTGTCTGATTTTCAAAAGGGAACATCGGTTTCTTGGGATGATTTTTTTAACTATTTAAAATTTCAAATTTTAAGTCATTCTGAAACTGAATTACGACAAGACTATCAGATGGTTGAAGGATTAGAATATAAATTAAAAAAAGAGCTTGATTCGAGTCAGAATTTCACGGAATTCATTGAACGAGTCAAATCAAAGCGTTATACTATGGCCCGACTCAGACGTTTAATGGTTTATACTTTGTTAAATGTCAAGGAGTCGGAAATAAAAAATGTTTATCAAAATCCTTATTTGCGAGTTTTAGGTTTTGATCAAGTGGGGCAGAAGTATTTGAACGTCTTGAAACAAAATGATCAAAAGTTTATCACGCGAGTAGGGAAAAGAGAGAAAACTGCTTTAGAATTAGAACTGCGGGCGGATTCTATTCGTCAATTGGTTGATTTTTCTGAGCAGAATTTTGGAAGAATACCTTACATGAAAGGGGTACATTAATGCTAAATTGGGATGTTCAAGACGTTCGTCGCTATAAAGACAAACCTTTTGAATTCAAAGAAACACTTGATTTAACTAAGGAGATGCAAAATCGAACAGATGAGATTTTGAAAATTGCTCCGGTTGAAGTCGCTGGTCAACTTTTTAATGATCATGGTTTAGTTATTTCTGATGTTAAAGTTGAGACAACCTTGACGGTGCCTTCAACGCGTAGTTTGTTGCCAGTAGATTTACCAATTAACATTAGAATCAATGAAGCTTACAACATTGATAATGTCTCAGATGAAGAATTGGAAGATTACAACGTAGTTATTCCAATCGATGATGACAATCCAACAATCAATGTCTATGAATCAATTATTGATAATATTTTGTTGAGTATACCAACAAAAGTTTTGACTGAAAAAGAAGAAACTGAAAATATTATGCCTTCAGGTAAGAACTGGAGTGTTATTTCAGAGGATGAATTCAATAAGCAAAAAGAAGATGAGCATGTTAATCCAGAATTTGCCAAATTAAAGAATCTATTTAATGATGACAGCAAAGATTAATTAGCTTACCTACATTTTTTTATATTTTTATACAAAAATTTGATTAAAAAGGAGCTTTTATGCGCTCCTTTTTTATTTTTTTGTTAAGATTAGTATGTGAACAAAAATCGGAGGTAATTATTAATGGCAAAACCACAAATTGGTGTTATTGGTATGGCTGTTATGGGAAAGAATCTTGCCCTAAACATTGAAAGTCGTGGATATGAAGTTGCTATCTACAACCGTACAGGTTCAAAAACTAAAGCAGTTGTTGAGGAACATCCAGAAAAGAAATTAGTTCCAAGTTATACAATTGAGGACTTTGTAAACTCACTAGAAAAACCTCGTCGTATTTTGATGATGGTTAAAGCTGGTGCAGGTACAGATGCTGTTATCAAGCAATTGTTGCCTTTACTAGATAAAGGCGATGTCTTGATCGATGGTGGTAATACATTCTTTGAAGATACTATGAAGCGTAACGCACAATTAGATAAATCAGGAATCAACTTTATCGGAATGGGTGTATCTGGTGGTGAACTAGGTGCCTTGAACGGTCCTTCATTGATGCCCGGTGGTCAAAAGGAAGCTTATGATTTAGTTGCTCCTATTTTGGAACAAATTTCAGCTAAAGCTGACGAAGATGGTGCCCCATGTGTTACATATATCGGACCAAATGGTGCCGGTCACTATGTAAAGATGGTTCACAACGGTATCGAATACGGTGATATGGAATTGATTTCCGAAAGTTACAATATGTTGAAGCATTTGTATAACAATGATGTTGAAAAGATTGCTGATATTTTCAATGATTGGAACAAAGGTGAACTTTCAAGTTATTTGATTGATATCACTGCTAAGATCTTGACTAGAAAAGATGATGAAGGCTCAGATGACTACATTGTTAACAAGATTTTGGACCGTGCTGGTAACAAGGGTACTGGTAAATGGAGTTCACAAAGTGCTTTGGAATTAGGTGTTCCACAATCACTAATTACTGAATCAGTTTACTCACGTTACATTTCTGCATACAAGGATGAACGTGTTAAGGCAAGTAAAGTTTTACCTGCTCCTACAAATGTGCCTGATGTTAATAAAGAAGAATTAGTTGAAAAAATCCGTAAGGCATTGTACTTCAGTAAGATCATTAGTTATGCTCAAGGATTTGCACAAATGAAGGCAGCTTCTGATCATTACGACTGGGATCTACAATATGGTAGCATCGCTCAAATCTGGCGTGCTGGTTGTATCATTCGTGCACAATTCTTACAAAAGATCACTGATGCTTATGATGAAGATCCAAAACTAGATAATCTATTGTTGAATGACTATTTCAAGAAGATCATTGAAGAATATCAATCAGATGTACGTGACGTTGTTAGTTACGCTGTTCAAGCGGGTATTCCTGTTTCAGGCTTTATGGCTGCCGTTTCATACTATGATCAATATCGTTCAGAAGTTCTTCCTGCAAATATGATTCAAGCACAAAGAGATTACTTTGGTGCTCATACTTATGAGAGAAATGACAAGCCAGGAATCTTCCATTATACTTGGTATAAGGAACAATAATTGGAATAATTATTTCAAATTGGGGCGAATTATTCGCCTCTTTTTTATTTTCCAAAAAAATAAAAATAAAAGCTTGTCTTCTTTTAATTTTTGCTATATGTTAAAATCATTAGTGCGTTGCTAAACCTATGGCAAATTCAAATTAATGATTAAGCAATAATTAAAGATAATTTAATATTTATGTATGGGAGAAGAGTATGGCTAAAATACTTGTTATTGAAGATGAAGAGAACATGGCAAAGTTTGTTCAACTTGAACTTCAACATGAAAATTATGAAGTAACCGTTGAAAGAGACGGTCGCACTGGACTAGATGCAGCATTGTCAGAAGACTGGGATTTAATCTTACTTGACTTGATGTTGCCAGAATTAAACGGTATCGAAGTTTGTCGACGTGTTCGCCAGGAGAAGAACACACCAATTATTATGATGACAGCACGTGATTCGATCATTGATCGTGTTTCTGGTTTGGATCACGGAGCAGATGATTATATCGTCAAGCCTTTTGCTATCGAAGAATTGTTGGCTCGTATTCGAGCTTTGTTGAGACGCATCGATTTGGATATCGATGTAACGAGAAATAATGATCAAGTTCTCAAGTATAAGAATTTGGTTATTGATAAAACTACTCAAACTCTAAAACGTAACGGTGAAGTAATTGATTTGACACGTCGTGAGTACGATCTCTTGAGCGTATTGATGGAAAATGTTGGAACTGTTCTTAGTCGTGATGATTTATTAGAACGTGTTTGGGGTACGGGTTCTTCAACTGAAACTAATGTTGTTGATGTGTACATCAAATATCTAAGAAATAAGATTGATCGTGCTGGTGCGCCAAGTTATATTTCAACCGTTCGTGGTAAAGGATATGTGATGAGACGATGAGAATTTCCATTAGATTCAAGTGGACGGCAATAATTTCAATTGTTATTTTGATGGCTTACATTTTTGTAGCTATCTTAGCGATGCGAACCGTGCAACACGTGGCGTCGGTTAATGAAATCAATACTTTTTCAACAAAATTAATTGTTGGTGGAGTAGTGGTTTTCATAATTGGAGTCTTGTTAAGCTTTTTTGCGGTGACATCAGTTTTGAATGATTTGAAAAAAATCAATAAGACGATTGACGATTTAAACAAAAAACCAGATTCTGATTCACGAATTAAATTGCGTAAACGTAACGATGAAGTGTATGATCTGACCGTCAATATCAACAAAATGCTTGATCGCATGCAAGCTTATACGAATCAACAAAAAGAGTTTGTCGAAGATGTTTCTCACGAATTGAGAACGCCTGTCGCAGTGCTGGAAGGACATTTAAGTATGTTGCAACGCTGGGGTAAAGATGATCCTGAAGTTTTGAATGATTCAATCAACTCATCTTTACAAGAGTTGAAACGAATGCAGTCATTGATTCAAGAGATGCTTGATCTGACAAGAGTTGAACAAATTGATAGTGCTTATTTGGAACAAACAACTGAAGTGAAACCATTATTTACTCAAGTTTATAATGACTTTAAAATGTTACATCCGGATTTTGTGATCAATTTTGATGATGATATTCGTGAAGGTAGTCAAGTAAAGATCTACCGTAATCACTTGGAACAAGTTCTAGTGATTCTGTTGGACAATGCTTTTAAATATTCAACAGAACGTAAGGAAATTAATTTTGCTGCTTCAACTAATTCAGCTTTACTAGAAGTAGTTGTGCAAGACTATGGTCTAGGAATTGCCAAAAATGACCTTAAACGAATTTTTAACCGTTTCTATAGAGTTGACAAAGCACGCTCTAGAAAGCGTGGAGGAAACGGATTAGGGCTTTCTATCGCCAAGCGATTGATTGAGATATACCATGGAAGCTTGGAAGTGGAAAGTGTTGTCGGTTCAGGAACAGTCTTTAAGATAGAATTGCCGATAATTCAAGAAGATGAAACTGACGATGAAAATGAAACAAAGAAAAATAACTAAAAAAGTAGATCTTAATTTGTTGATCTACTTTTTTTTCGTGTTTGTTAAAGGTATATTATTAGTAATCTCATCGAGGGGGGAGCTTGTTGAAAAAAATCAGATTACTGATCTTATTGGCATTAGTTTTCGTCATTAGCGGCTGTTCAAAAGTTAGTACTAGTAATGATGAAAAGTCAGTCTCAAGTGACGAGACCACGAATAAGACTGTCGAATATACAAGTTTAAGTGATTCAGAAAAAAATGAAATGACTTTTGAATTTACCAGAAATAGTTCGGCTTCAAATGTGGATTTAAAGGTGATCAATCGGACCAATAAAAATGTTAGATTAGTATTCTCTGACATCATGTTAATTCACGGCCAAAATAATAAAATTAGCGCCTCAAAACGAGGTAAGATTTCAATTAAATCTAACAGTACTAAAAAAATTAAAGGTTTATTCACTAATTTAACAATTACTGATTTTAGAACCGTTGGATTGTTTGTTTATCGAAACAATAAAAATAAATTAGCATACAGTGAAATTAATAAATTGACGTCACGCTCTTCTAATTTGACAAAATCAACATTGAAAAAGAGTTATAAGTCAAAAGCTAAGAAAAAGACGTCAAAGACTAAAGAGATCGATAAAACTAACGAAGTTACATCAAGTGATACTGATACTAGTTCTAATACAGATACTGATCCAAGTACCAATTCAAATACTACTCAAACAAATGACAATAGTTCTAGTTCAACCAGTGTTAACAGTTCACAGGATGCTATCAATTTGGTCAAGGGTCAAAATGATCAATCGAGTGACAGTAAATATTCAGTCGTTGTCAATCCTTCAAGTGGCAGTGATGATACGGTTAAAGATAAAAATGGTGATTCAGTATATTGGATACACAGCAATACAGGAGATTCCAACTCTGACAGTAGTGGGGATGATTGGACAATTTATCCAAACGGTTATGTAGTGCATTCAAAACCATCGATGTAGGATATTTCCATTATTTTTCTGCCTCAAATAGAATTAGTATTTTTAAAGAAGCAGATTCAATCTGGAATAACTTCATTACAAGAGAGAGCTTGGGACATAAACTTTGTGCTTAAAACAAATAGACCGTGGTAATCGTTCTTTGATTACCACGGTCTATTTGCTTTAATGCTCGAGAGTTGACCAGGTCCTGTCCTGCTCTCTAGTTGAAATGAGTCGCTCTTGTTTCACTCTCTGTTTATTTCTTGTTTTTATTTTGTTGTTGTCTCTTCTTGTTTAACTCACGAATACTTTCATGAAACTCTTGCTTTTCAGCTTGTTTAGCACTGTTAGCAGGTGAAGCAGAACTTGCACCACCAAGAATACCATCAAGCATCTCTTGAGTAACAACGATTTTGACTGGATTCTTAGCAAGATCTTCATCAGTTTTCTTTCTGATCTTAGGTGTAATGATGTAATTAGTAATTAATTGTTGAATTACGATTACGACACCACCAACCAAGAAATACAAACCTAAAGCAGCTGTAGAAATCATTGAAATGAAGAATGTCATCATTGGACTCATGAGAATCATTGTCTGCATTTGTTTTCTCTGTTCAGGAGCAACGATTTGTAGAGACATCCAACCTTGAACTACATAGAATAAAGTAGCCACGATTGCGATGAGGATACTTGGTTTACCAAGTGGAATACTCATAAATGTTGCGGTACCGATTTGTTTAGAATATTGTACGGCTTGATAAATACCAACCAAAATTGGCATTTGAAGTAGTAGTGGCAAACAGCCCATACCACCAGTTAGACTCAAATTATTTTTCTTATAGACGTCCATCATCAAAGCACTGATTTGTTGTTGAGCTGCAGGATCTTTAGCCTTTTTTTGAGCTGCTTGGATCAGCTTCAATTGAGGTTGTACAGCACGCATTTTTTCTTGTTGTGTTGTGGACTTGTACTGTTGATTCAATGATAAAGGTACAAGTACGATACGAACAATGAAAGAAATGATGACGATTCCCCAAGCATAAGCGTTAGTACCACCAATCATTTGCGCTGTCTTGAGGATTAAATTTTGAAACGGAGTTCCAAGCCATTTGTAGATAAAACCGTATGGCCCACTAGTTGGTGCGTGTAAATTTGTTGTTGATTGAGCACACCCCGTCAAAACTAGTGTCAGTACGACAACTAATGACAGTACTGATAGATATTTGACGTATTTTTTCTTCAATTAAATAAACCACCCTTTTAATGTATATACAGTAATATACGTTAACTAATTTGACGTTTCAACCAATCACTGTGAATTTCTTGTAATGTTGCAAGTCGTCAGAAAAAGTATAGTCCAATTTGTTAACTTTTCCAAAGGGTGATGGTGAAGATTTAACCCGATTTAAGAAAATATAAAGAATTTTTTGTTCAGCTTCAGCTTCAATCGAGACCGAACCATCTAGTTCATTCTTGATCGTACCTGTGACGCCTAAATCAACTGCAACTTGCAAGGTCGAATAACGAAAACCAACGCCTTGAACTAAACCATCAACGTTAATTGAAAGATGTTTCACTACTGATCACCTCAAATCATCTTATGTGTTAATATTTATATTATAGAACAAGAGGGATGGGACTTATGAAATATATTGAATCTAAAAAAAATGATGAAATCAAGCAATTAAAGAAATTAGCTCTAACAAAAAATATTCGTAAAACGGGAACCTATGTCGTAGAAGGTTTTCATTTAGTACGTGAAGCTGATCAATATGAACAAGAATTTGTAAAATTATTAGTTACAGAGAAGTACACTGAAGATCGTCTAGTAAAAAAATATCATGACATTGCCGTTTCAATCTCGGAAGATGTTGCTAAAGAATTATCAGAAACAAAGACACCTCAAGGAATTTTTGCAGTTTTAAAAGTTAATAATACGGATAAACTTTCTGCAATTAATGGCAAATGGGTCATGTTAGATGACGTTCAAGACCCAGGTAACGTCGGTACAATCATTCGAACAGCTGATGCTGCTGGTTACAACGGCGTGATCACAAGTTTAGATACAGCTGATTTCTATCAACCTAAAGTTCAACGTTCCATGCAAGGAAGCCAATTCCACTTACCAATTTATCGGATGAATATCAATGATGCAATAACTTTGGCAAAGGAATCTGATTTAACGATCTATGGTTCAGAAGTTAATGACCAAGCTAAACCATACAATGAATTGGCCAAGAAAGATAGTTTTGCTTTGATCATGGGTAACGAAGCTCATGGTGTTAGCCAAGACGTTTTGAATCAAGCTGATGAAAATATTTATATTCCAATCCTCGGTCAAGCGGAATCGCTTAATGTTGCTGTGGCTGCCGGAGTATTGATGTATGGATTACAAACTTTGTAAAAACTTGCGAAACTTTTGAGATTTTGTATAATGAGTCATATGAAAATAAAATTAAACTTTGATGAAAAATAGTAATCACGGATTTCATGACAGGAAGAGTCGGCGACTGAGAAGACTTAATGAAAGAAATGACGAATTCACTTTCTGAGTTTAAAAGTTGGTCACTATATAACCGCTTGAGTGCATGTCTTGAACATGAACTAGGGTGGTACCGCGAGTCCTCGTCCCTTATTTTGGGATGAGGATTTTTTTAGTGTTCAAAATCTTCGAGAATAAAGCAGTGCAGGAGGAAAATATGTCATTAGATGATAAGTTAAAAAGCTTAAGAGAAAATGGTATCGATGAAGCAAAACGTGCCGAAAAACTTCAAGAATTAAATGATTTACGAGTTAATTTGCTAGGTAAGAAAGGTCCTATTACTAAGGCTTTACGTGGAATGAAAGACGTTCCCGCTGAAAAGCGTCCTGAAATTGGTACTTTAGCTAATAATGTTAAAAAAGATATTCAAGCAGCTATTGAAGAAAAGATGACTGAATTAAATGAAAAATTAGTTGCTCATCAACTTCAAGAAGAAAAAATTGATGTTACTTTGCCTGCAACTAAGCAAGTTCAAGGTACTAAACATATTTTGAATCAAACGATCGAAGATATCGAACAATTCTTTATTGGATTGGGTTATGAAGTAGCACCAGGTTATGAAGTTGAAGAAGATCACTACAACTTTGAAAGATTGAATATCCCAAAGGATCATCCAGCACGTGACATGCAAGATACTTTCTATTTGTCAGATGAATTGTTGATGAGAACACAAACCTCTGCACAAGAAGGACGTGATATGGAAGCCCATGACTTTTCTAAGGGTCCTTTGAAGATGATTTCACCCGGAGTTGTTTACCGCCGTGATGACGATGATGCAACGCACTCTCATCAATTCCACCAAATTGAAGGCTTGGTAGTTGATAAGAACATTAGTATGGCCGATCTTAAAGGAACACTAGAAGCACTTTGTCGTCACGTCTTTGGTGATGAACGTGAAATTCGTTTCAGACCAAGTTACTTCCCATTTACTGAACCTTCCGTTGAAGTTGATGTTTCTTGCTTCAATTGTGGTGGAGAAGGTTGCCGTATTTGTAAGTACACTGGTTGGATCGAAGTTTTAGGTGCTGGACTAACTCATCCCAATGTTTTGAAGATGTCAGGAATTGATCCTAATGAATATAGTGGAATGGCATTTGGCCTTGGCCCAGAACGTTTTGCCATGCTTAAATATGGAATCAATGATATTCGAGACTTCTACCTAAATGACGTCAGATTCCTAGAACAATTCAAAGGAGTAAATTAAGATAATGAAAATTTCGATTGATTGGTTAAAAGAATTCATCCCGGTTACACACACAGTTGAGGAAATGGCTGATAAAATTTCTTTGACAGGTATCGAATCAGGACCTGTTAATTTAGGCGAGGAATTGACTGGCTTGGTAGTCGGACATATTACTAGCGTGACACCACATCCGGATTCAGATCATTTAAAAGTTTGCCAAGTTGATGTTGGTGAAGACGAGGATATTCAAATTGTCTGTGGTGCTCCAAATGTGGCCAAAGATCAATACGTTATTGTGGCAAAACACGGATCACACTTGCCAAATGGCGTTAGAATCAAGCGTGGTAAATTGCGTGGACAAGAGTCAAACGGGATGATTTGTGGTCTTGATGAAGTTGGTGTTCCCGCTCAATATATGCCTAAAGAATTTGAAAATGGTATTTATGTTTTCGACCAACCACAAACACCAGGTCAAGAAGTATATGATTTGTTAGGTTTAAAGGATCAAATGATCGACATTGATATCACACCTAATCGTGCAGATACTTTGGGTATGCGTGGTGCTGCTTGGGAAATCGGTGCTACTTACGATGAAAAACCTAGTTTTAAAAAGCCTGAATTAGATGATACTAAGGTCAAGGATTCTAATGATTTGTCAGTTAACGTTGAAGAAAAGGATTTAGTACCTGATTATCTAGTTCGTGAATTAAAAGACATTACTGTAGGTAAGAGTCCTCTTTGGATTCAAAGAAGACTTTGGAATCAAGGCATTCGTCCAGTAAACAGTGTGATCGATGCGGCTAATTACGTTATGATTGAATATGGTCAACCAATTCAAGCTTATGATTTGGATAAGTTGGCTGGCGAATTAACGGTCAAAAAAGCTCACGATGGTGATAAATTACAATTAGTCGATGAAGATAAAGTTTTGAATCACAATGATTTAGTCGTTACTTCGGGTGACAAAGTGCTTGGCCTAGCAGGAATTGTTAATGGAAAGCTAGCTAGTGTGGATGAAAATACTAAAAACGTTGTTTTAGAAGCTGGTGTATTTGATGGGGCTAGTGTTAGAAAGGCCGCCCAAAGACATGACCTTCGTGACGATGCTTCTAACCGCTTTGAAAAGGGCGTTGACAATGGGATCGTTTCAGAAGCTCTGGTTCGTGCAACTTCTTTAACAGATCAATTTAGTTCAGCCAAAGAAATTTCAAACGAAATCGCCGGTAATTTCACACAAGCAAAACCAACAGTGATCAATGGTAGTATCAAGCATATCAATCATTTGATGGGATTAAATTTAGCAACTGAAGAAATTGTAAAGATTTTAGATCGTCTTGGTTTTGAAACTAAGGTAGAGGGCGACAAGTTAACTGTCACTGTACCAACACGTCGTTGGGATATGGAAATTGAAGCCGACGTCGTAGAAGAAGTAAACCGTATTTATGGCTATGAAAACTTACCAAATACTTTACCTGCTGGAATGGAAACTCGTGGTGGATATAGTAAGAAGCGTGAGTTCAGTAACAAGCTACGCGATTGTTTATTGGGTGAAGGTATGGATGAAGTTATCAACTATTCACTTTTGAGTAAAAAAGAAGTTGACGATTTTAATACGATTCATTCTGAATACACGAAGTTGTTGCATCCAATGACAGAAGATCATGAATATCTTCGTAATAGTTTGATTCCTGGACTAGTTCGTAATGTTGCTTATAATCAAGCTAGAAATGAAAATGATCTCAGAATTTTTGAACAAGCTAGAATCTTTAATCGTGAAAAAGGGGTTGCTCGTCCACAAGAAATTGAGTACATTGCTGGAGCAATCAGTGGAAATGTTGTCGATGCTTCTTGGAATACTAAGGCACAAAAGGCTGATTTCTATTATCTCAAAGGTATCGTTGATGAATTATTGAGTTTCACTAATGCTGATGCTAAATTTGAGTATGTTGCAACGAGCGACTATACCAATTTGCATCCTGGTCAAACTGCCAAGATCTTGGCAAATGGTCAAGTGGTTGGTTTGATTGGAAAACTCCATCCTAAGTATCAAAAGAGTCAAAGTGTTGATGATACTTTTGTCTTCGAATTAAACATCGATGCCTTATTCAATTTGAATCCTAGAAATGTCCAATCACAAAGTGCACCTAAGTATCCAAGCATTAGTCGTGACCTAGCAATTTTGGTCAAGAGTGATGTTGAAAATGGTGAAATCATAGATGATATTTATGCTAATGGGGGCAAATATCTGAATGATGTAACTATTTTCGATGTTTATGAAGGTAAAAATATTAAGACTAACTATAAATCACTGGCATACCATTTAGAGTTTTTGAACCCTAATGATACGTTGACTGATGAGGAAGTTGAAAAAGCATTCTCTCTAGTTAAAGACAGTTTAGTTCAAAAATTTAATGTGGAAATTAGATAATTATTCCGTAACTAATGGTATAATTCTAATAAATTAACTCGGGAGGCTGTGTCTTGAGCCAAAAGGATGAAAAAAAAGAAGCATTAAAGCAAGAGTCGGATGACAAAATTAGAACTCGTGCCAATGAACGTTCAGTAGCAAATCATATTGCTTACTGGATTGTTGGCGTGATTGCGGTTTTGGCCGTTGTTGTAGCGATAATTGGCTTTAATTATGTGAATAGCTCACTCCAACCATACAATGCGAATAGCAAAGAGGATATTGTTGTTAACATTCCAGTTGGATCTTCAAGTAAAGATATTGCGAAGAAACTGGAAAAAGATAAGGTTATTAAGAGTGCAACAGTTTTCAATTTTTATATAAAGGCACAAAATTACACTAATTTTCAAGCTGGATATTATACTTTCAAACAGTCTTGGGATTTGAGTTCAATTGTTAAGCAGCTTCAAAAGGGCGGTAGTGCTCAACCAACTGGGACGGCATCAAATACAGTGCTAGTTCGTGAAGGTGTCACAATTGATCAAATTGGTACCCAGATTGCCAAGAGTACTAAGT
This sequence comes from Companilactobacillus miaonis, assembly GCF_036913615.1. Lineage (NCBI taxonomy): Bacteria > Bacillati > Bacillota > Bacilli > Lactobacillales > Lactobacillaceae > Companilactobacillus > Companilactobacillus miaonis. The sequence goes on from NZ_JAYKTX010000003.1 coordinate 103,603, forward strand.
ATTCGAAGAAACAATTCTTGGCTTTGATGAAGAATGAAAAGTATATGAAAGAGCTTCAAAAGAAGTATCCTCAATTACTTGATTCGACTATGAAGAAAAAGAATGTTCGTTATCACTTGGAAGGTTATTTATTCCCTGCAACGTATAATGTATACAAGGGATTTAGTTTGAAAGAGATAGTTAATCAGATGGTTGAGAAGGAAAATGATGAATTAACACCATACTACTCAACTATTAAAGAAAAAGGCTATACAGTCCAAGATATTTTGACTTTGGCTTCGTTAGTTGAACGAGAAGGTGTTACAAAGGCAGATCGTAAGAAGATTGCTGGAGTCTTCTTTAATCGTTTAGCTATTGATATGCCACTTCAGTCAGATATCTCAGTTATGTACGCTCTAAATACGCATAAGACTAAATTAACTAATAAAGATACCAGTGTAAAATCACCTTATAACTTGTATAAGAATACTGGGTTTGGACCTGGACCTTTCAACACCCCAAGTCTCCAGTCAATTGAGGCAACATTGAATCCATCAGATAGAAGTCAAAACTATCTTTACTTCTATGCTAACTTGAAGACTGGTAAGGTTACATATTCACATACACTTGAAGAACATGAGAGTGGTTATGCAAGTACCGGACAATAAGGTATAATTGAACAATAATAAAATGTCATCTAATCTTGGTTGATTAGATGACATTTTAAAATTAGAATATTAATAAATGATTTTGAAACGAGGAAGTTATAAAAATGGCAGATAAAAGTTATCCTATGACAGCTGAAGGTAAGAAAAAGCTGGAAGAAGAATTAGAAAATTTGAAGAAAGTTAAACGTCCAGAAGTTATCAATCGTATTAAGATTGCTAGAAGTTTTGGTGATTTATCAGAAAATTCTGAATACACTTCAGCTAAGGATGAACAAAGTGTGGTTGAATCACGTATTTCAACTATTATCGATATGCTTCACTATGCTAATGTTATTGATACTGATGAAGTAGCTAGTGATGAAATTTCAATCGGTAAAAAAGTTACTGTTCAAGAAGATGGAGAAGAACCTGACGTTTATACAATCGTTGGTGCTGCTGAATCAGATCCTGATGCTGGTAAAATTTCAAATGATTCACCGATTGCTAAAGCCTTGCTCGGCAAGCGTGTTGGTGATGTTGTAACAGTTGAAACACCTGTTGGCAGCTACGATTTAACTGTTAAGTCCGTTGAAGTTGCGTAATGAATACGTTTTCTGTTATGTTTACCGTATAAAATATTGAGGTGAATGTTATGAAAATAGAATTGACGGATGAAGCAACAAAGTGGTTTGAAGAAGAATTAGACTTGGTACCTGGGGATGGGATCCATTTCTATGGTAAGGTCTATGGTAAAACAATGGTTCACGATGGCTTCTCAATCGCTATGCGTAAGGAAAAGCCAGTGAATCCAGAGTCCAGTACAGTAATCAATGGGATTACTTATTTCATTACTGATAGTGATACTTGGTTTTTTGAAAGATATGACTTATTAGTAGAATATGACCCTAAACTTGATGGACCAAAATATATTTTTAAATCTAATGAATAACTATTCGCTTTTTTGAAGGGTAATATGAGAAGAATACTAGATATAATCAAGAAGAGAACAGGTAGTCAGGCACGGTCTACTATTCCATTTAGGTTAAATTTGCTGTTCTTTATCGTCTTTGTTTTATTTGCAATGTTAGTTGGCCAACTTGCATATCTCCAAATAGTTTATGGTGGTAAGTTCCAAGCTGAGGTTGATCGAACGGATAAGACAGAAATGACAGGCAGTGTTCCTCGTGGAATGATTTATGATTCAAAGGGTAGACTCTTGGTGGGTAATTCAACTGAAAATGCTATCACATATACTAAGAGTGGTAGTGTTAAATCGAGTGATATCTATCAAATCGTTAACCGACTTACCAAATATTTAACAGTCGAAACAACAAACTTGAGTAGTCGAGATAAAGCAGATTACATTTTAGCTAAACCTGGTATGTCGACGAAGGTTACTAAACAAATGCCTAAGTCATATCGTGTTGATTCAAATGGTGATTCGCTCTCGACTAATAAAGTTTACGCTAATGAAGTTAAATATATCGAGCAACAAGGTATTCATTTGAATGATAAAGACCTTCAAAGGGCAACTTTATTCAAAAAAATGAGTTCGGCCTATTCACTTTCAACAGTCTTTTTGAAAGATAAAGATCTAACAGCTCGAGAAATTGCTGAAGTTAGTGAACATTTAACAGAATTACCCGGTGTAAGTATTGGTAGTAACTGGGAAAGAGAATATCCACAAGGTAAATCAATTGAAAGTATCATTGGTGGAGTATCAACCGAACAACAAGGTATTCCTGATAGTGAATTGAATACGATGTTAGCTTCTGGATATTCACGAAATGATCGTGTCGGAACTAGTTACCTAGAAAAGAGTTATGAATCAATTCTTTCTGGTACCAAGAGTATCCGTGACGTTCAAGTTGGTTCAAATAATCAAATTAAGAAAAGTAAAGTAGTTTATAAAGGTCAAAAGGGTGGAAACCTTAATTTGACGATTGATTCAAAGTTCCAGAAACAAGTTCAAAGTGCTTTGGAAGAACAATACAGTGCTGCTAAATCAGCTGGTATTACACAATATTCTGATGGTGCTTATGTTGTGGCAATGAATCCAAAAACTGGTGCAGTTTTGGCGATGGCCGGAATTCACAATAACCCTCAAACAGGTAAAACGACTGAAGATGCTTTAGGTGTAATCAATCGGACGTTTGTTATGGGTTCTGCAGTTAAGGGTGCGACAGTTTTAGGTGCGATGATGGATGGCGTTATTTCACCATCAAATAACACCTTAGCTGATAATCCGATTTACTTACCAGGTACACCGGTTAAGAAATCTGTTTATCCAATTGGTACCTTTAGTAGTTTGAGTGCAGTTCAAGCACTACAATTTTCATCTAATGAGTATATGATGGCACTAGCTATGAAAGAAGCTAATGCAAAATATACACCACACTCATATATTCATATGGATTCAGATATTTTCTCTAAATTGAGAGGTTACTTTAATCAATTTGGTTTAGGTGTCAAAACTGGTATTGATATTTCTGGTGAAACTACCGGTATCGAAGGTGCAACCACTAATAGTGATGGTGCGTTAAAGACTGGTTCTGCACTGGATTTATCTTATGGTAACTATGACGCCTATACATTGATTGAAATGGCTCAATATATCTCCACGATTGCTAATGGCGGTTATCGTATGAAACCATACGTTGTTCAATCGATTCAAAAGACAAAGAACGATGGAACGAAAGGTGCGTTGACATCCGTTACTAAGCCTTCTATTTTGAATAAGGTTGGTTTTACTCAGGATGAATTAAACGTTGTTAGAAAAGGTATGTACGCAGCTGTTCATGGTAGTGGTTATTGGACAACAGCAACTCGTTTAGCTGATATTTCGCCTTCAGTTGCTGCTAAAACTGGTACAGCTCAATCTTTCTATTACAATCCTGAAAATCCTTCATCCGATCCACCAGAAACAATCACAACTAGTTTGGTAACATTTGGACCGTATGAAGATCCTAATATTGCAATGGCTATCGTCTTTCCTAATCTAACTTCTGAAAAGGGAAGTTATGCCCAATTACTTGCAAAAGAGATCTATACGGACTACTTTAAACTTACAGGACAGAAATAATCCTAATTTGACCTTTTAAAATATCCGAAAAAATGATATATTTAATTAGTTGAATTTAGTTAAGTATTTATGAAAGGATGTTCCAAAGATGAGAGTTAATATAACAATGGAATGTACTTCATGTCATGAACGTACATATCTAACAAGCAAGAGCAAACGTAACAATCCTGATCGTCTTGAACTTAAGAAGTATTGTCCACGTGAACGTACTGTTACATTGCATCGTGAAACAAAATAAACAACAGGTTAAAATCCCTGTTGTTTTTTTTTACTAGGACTGGGAGTGATTAGTTGGATAAAGTAAGCTTTAGAAAAAAGCAAATTGATTTGGTCAGTCAGTTTATGAAATCTGATAAGGCTCAAAAAGAGATCAATAATATTTATTTTCAGCTTTTTAACGATTTAGATTTTCAAAACGCTCCGACAATTGGAATTACTTTGAGTATGAATGATGAAATACCAACTTTTCCAATTATTAATCAAGCTTTTGAAATGGGGAAAGAAGTCTATGTTCCAAAAACTTTTCCGGATTATTCAATGACTTTTGTTAAATACACTAAAGATACTGAATTGACCGAAAATACTTTTGGGGTGAGAGAACCTAAAGAATATGATAATAATTTGATGGATCCACCAGATTTGTTGATTGTTCCTGGATTGGCTTTTTCGGCTGATAAAGATCGTTTAGGTTTTGGTACTGGTTATTTTGACCGTTACCTTGCTAAATATCCCACTAAAACGCTTGCTTTAGCTTTGTCACAACAATATTATTCCCAAACCCCATGGCCGGTTTACGTTTTAGATAAACCAGTCGATAAGATTATCACTTCGGGTAATGAAAATGTTTAATAGACGAAGTAACGCATATGTGACGTGGATTCTTTTAATTATTACCATTGCGGTTTTTCTTCTTGAAACGTTAATGGGTGGCTCACAGAACATTAATACACTAATGATGTTAGGTGCAAAAACTAACAACAGTATTCAAATCGGTCAGTGGTGGAGATTAATTACACCAATATTTTTACATATTGGCATCTTCCATATTTTCATGAATGGGTTTACACTGTTATATGTTGGTCAAATATTAGAACCCATGGTTGGTCATTGGCGCTTTTTAGTAATTTATCTCTTGAGTGGTATTACTGGTAATTTGGCTAGTTTTGCTTTTGGGGACAGTAATGCTATCTCAGCCGGTGCTAGTACATCCTTATTCGGAATGTTTGGTGCCTTTTTGGCATTAGCTATGATTTACCGTGAGAATCGTTTTTTAACTGAATTAGGAAAAAGCTTTTTAGGGTTAATTGTAATTAATTTATTAATGGATCTGACTATGTCAGGAATTGATATTTGGGGTCATTTGGGTGGTGCTGTCGGCGGATTTTTGTTGGCGTACGCCTTAAGTTTACCCGGTATCAAACGTCCAAAAGTTTACATTCGAATATTGGCTTTAGTATTAGTTGTAGCTGTTTCTTACTATATGTATGCAAAAGGTATGATAGTTTATGGATGATAGAATGAGTTTTACGACTCTTTATGACGTTCAACAACTACTGAAAAGATTTGGAACTTATGTCCATGTTGGTAAACGCATCTGGGATATAGAGTTAATGTTCATAGAAGTTAAACGCTTGTATGAGAGTCAAATGATCGACAAAAAGACTTTTATTAGTGCTCAATTGGTCTTAAAACGGGAGCATAGAAAAGAAGAAGAGAAAGAAAAGGACAGATCAAAGTGACAGACAAAAAGTTAATCGGTGTTGACCTTGGTGGTACAACAATTAAATTTGCTATTCTTACTAATAAAGGTGAGATTCAACAAAAATGGAGTATTGAAACAAATATTCTTTCAGATGGACAATTGATTATTCCTGATATCATCGATTCAATTAATCATCATATCAAAATGTATGATATGAATATCGATCAATTTGACGGAATTGGTTTGGGTTCACCTGGTACAATTGATCATGAAAGAGGTACGATCAAAGGTGCTTTTAACCTTAACTGGACTGATGAAGTTTACCCAGTTCGTGATATTCAAAAAGGTACAGGTCTTCCTGTAGTAATTGAAAATGATGCTAATGTTGCAGCTCTTGGTGAAAGATGGCAAGGTGCTGGTAACAATGCTGACGATGTTGTTTTCGTAACACTTGGAACAGGTGTTGGTGGTGGTATCATCGCTAATGGTAAGTTGATTCAAGGTCAAAATGGTGCCGCTGGTGAAATTGGCCACGTTACAGTTGATCCTAATGGATTCATGTGTACTTGTGGTAAGAGAGGTTGTCTAGAAACAATCGCTTCAGCAACAGGTATCGTTCGTGTTGCTAGAGATCGTGCATCAGAATATGCTGGTAGTTCAGAACTTAAAGCTACGCTAGATGATGGACAAGATATCTCAGCCAAGGACGTTTTCGATTTAGCTAAGAAAGACGACGATTTAGCACTTATGGTTGCTGATTACGTTTGTGATTCACTTGGATTTGTTCTTGGTAACATCGCCAATACTTTGAATCCTAAATATATCGTTATCGGTGGTGGTGTTTCAGCCGCTGGTGAATTCTTGTTGAACAAAGTTGATAAAGCTATGCGTGCTAACGAATTTGCTACTATCAAAGACTCAACTGAATTAAGACTTGCTAGTCTTGGTAACGGTGCAGGTGTTATTGGTGCTGCTTCATTGATTAAAGTTGATTAGGGGTTTGTGTTAATGCAAGTATTAAATGCAGTTTTGTACGTTATTGTCATTGGTTTTATTGTTTATTGGGTTGGCTCATGGTTGTACTACTGGTTCAAAGGTAGACAAATGGGTGGCTCAATTGATCAAAAGACCTTTGAAAAAACAATGAGAAAAGCTCAAATTGTTGATTTGAGAGAAAAAAATGTATTCGATGCAAAACATATCCTTGGAGCAAGAAACCTCCCATATACGCAATTAAAGTACAATGAGAGCGAATTGCGCCCAGATCTTCCAGTTTATTTATATGGAGATAGTAAGAATATTTGTGTTCGTGCTGCTATCAAATTAACAAAGAAGTATGGCTTTACTGATGTTAAGTGGTTAGAGGACCGCTTCAGTGATTGGGAAGGTCAAACTAAAAAGACTACTAAATTATAAAAAAATGCTGTGCAGAAATTAATCTGACACAGCATTTTTTTATTTATTAACCTTGGTGAGCTTGTAGGCTCTTACGGTTAGCGCGTTTGCGATTTTCTTCGACACGTTCATTTTCTGCATTTTCAGGTTCGATGACCTTCTTCTTGAATGCATGCAATGCACCGTAAACTGCAGTAGCTGTTGTTAATGAACCAACAAGGAAGCCTTTAACAAAACGTAAATGTTTTTGATTTTTTGCCATAATAATTTTCCTCCTGTCTTTAGTTCTCATTATGGCTTATTTCCTTTAAAATATCTATAAAAGACTAATATTAAGTGGGGTAATTTTTTGAAAAAAGTTATTGCAATCGTTGGACCGACCGCTGTAGGTAAAAGCGCTTTAGGTTTAAAATTAGCAAAAAAATATAATAGTGAAATTATTTCTGGAGATTCAATGCAAATATATCGTAATTTGGATATTGGCACTGCTAAGGATTCTCCTGAGGAGTTAAAAGCTGTCCCACATCATCTAGTTGATATTTGTGATCCAGATATTCGTTATACTGTAAAAGATTTTCAAGTACGTGCAAAAAAAATTATTACTGATTTGAATGATCAAGGCAAAGTGCCTTTTGTGGTCGGTGGAACAGGATTTTATTTGAGTTCCTTGATCAATAATTTAAATTTAGGTGGCAAAGCTGACAGCGATGATAAATTACGTCAAAAATTGCAGACCATGGCTGATAACGGAGAAATTTTGGATTTACAACAGAGACTTAAATCAGAAGATCCATTAGCATATGAAAAAATTGATGTCGAAAATCCCAGACGTTTGATTCGAGCAATTGAAGTTTTTGAAACCACCGGACAATCAATTGCCGATCAACGTAATGGTGATCAATGGGCTGAATTTTATTTAATTGGTTTAACTGATGACCGTCCTAGGTTATATGAAAGAATCAATCAACGTGTCGATAAGATGATTAAGATGGGGTTACTTGATGAGGCTAGATACGTTTTTGACCATCGAGAGAGTTTTGTTCAAGCAAAAAATGCTATTGGCTATAAAGAATTATTTCCTTACTTTGAAGGAAAGAGTACACTTGAAAATTGTTTAGATGAAATCAAAAAGAATTCACGGCATTTTGCTAAACGTCAATTTACATATTTCCGTAATCAGATGGATGTTGATTGGTATAATATTAGTGATGATAATAATTATCAAAAAAAGATTGAGGATAATATTGAAAAATTTGTAGGAGGTCACAATGACTAAATGGGATGCAACTTTTCCAGATAAATTAAAAGAGGTAATCAAAGAGACTGATAAGATGATTGCTCCAAAGCTTGCTGAAATTGATGAACAAGTTTTAGACAATCAAGAGAAAGTTTTATCAGCTTTTAGAAAAGAAAGTATTGATGAAAGCAGTTTGCTCGGTACAACTGGATATGGAGATGACGATCGCGGTCGTGATCAACTTGAAGCAGTTTACTGTGATGTCTTTAAAACAGAGGCTGCATTAGTTCGTCCACAGTTTGTTTCCGGAACACACACGTTGGCAACTGCGCTCTTCGGGATGTTAAGACCAGGAGATAACCTTCTATACGTTACAGGTGAGCCTTACGATACGATGCAGGAAGTAATTGGTACAGCTGGTAACAAACGTGGTAGCTTGATCGATTATCAGATTGGCTTTGATTATGTTGAAATGAACGGCGATAAAGTTGATTTTGACTTGATGAAAAAGAAAATCAAAGAACAAAATCCTAAAGTTATCGGAATTCAAAGATCACGTGGCTATTCGACTAGAAAGAGTTTGACAGTTAGTGAAATTGCTGAGATCATCAAGCAAGTCAAGACCGTTTCCGATGCAATCATTTTTGTTGATAACTGTTATGGAGAGTTTTCAGAGACAATCGAACCAACTGAAGTGGGTGCAGACATTATGGCTGGTTCTTTGATTAAAAATGCAGGTGGTGGATTGGCAAAAGTTGGTGGCTATATCGTCGGCAAGAAGGATCTAGTTGAATTAGCCAGCTATCGTTTGACTGCCCCTGGTATCGGTGATTCAGAAGGTCCAACAATTGGACGTTTAGCCGAAATGTTCCAAGGATTCTTTTTAGCTCCTAGAGTGACTGGTAACGCAATTAAAGGCGCTATTTTTGAAGCAGGTATTTTTGAAAAAATGGGCTTAAACGTTTCACCTAAGTGGGATGCTGACCGGACAGATTTGATTCAAACCATTGAATTTAATGATCCGGATAAGATGGTTAAATTTGCCGAAATGGTTCAAAAATTCTCACCAATCGATTCTAATGTCTTGCCAGTTCCTAGTGAAATGTCAGGTTATGAAGATAAAGTCGTGATGGCAGCTGGGACTTTTGTTTCCGGAGCAAGTATTGAATTTTCTTGTGATGGACCAATGCGAGCACCTTACATTATTTACATTCAGGGTGGTTTGACATACGAGCATGTTAAGATTGCTATTTCGAATGCATGTAAAGAATTATTCTTCAAATAGAAAAATAATTATATTTTTTGAGCTGATTCTATTGTATTTTCTGCGCCGGGGTGTATAATTGGGTCTTAAATAATTTGGAGGTAAACAATATGAGATATAAAGTAACTTTAGATACTAAGCGTCAATTGTTTACCGTATTCGATAAGAAAAACACTCGGGTTTCTGCATGCGGTAAGTCAATTGAAGAAGCTATGAATAAATTATTGAAGTTGAGCGCATAGGATTTATTTCCTATTGATCATCTTTAACAAATTTTATTTTAAAATAACAATTCAATTACAAATTGTTTAAAAAACAAAATTTTTAGTTTAATGATGATATATTAAATGAGCAACGAAAGTTGCAATTCTATCCTCAACGATAAATGGGAAAAGATCTCTTTCAGTTTGAAAGGGGTCTTTTTTGTATTTTTTTATAGAAGAAGTATGCTTGAATTAAAAGAGGTAAGTTTTATGCTAGAAAAGCAAAAACACCTTCAAGAAGAACAAATACAGTGGCGCAAGTTACAGCATCAAGAATTACATAAATTACATAGTGCTCAACAGCATTTGTGGTTCAATGTTGGTGCTTATTTATTAATTTCAATTATTGAATTTTATTTAGCAATTGTTGGTCATTCACAAACATTGCGAGCTGATGCTTTGAATAATTTGGCGGGAATTATTTCAGCCGTGTTATTGTTGATCGGGATTTTTATAGCTCGTGATATTGACGATGACGATCTGATGGGAGAAGCATTGCCAGAAGATCCATTAAAAAGTGGCAAAAGATTACAACTGACAAGATTTCATTATGAAACGGTCTTTACATTGATCACCGGTATCATCATGATTGCAATTGCTTTAGACGTTATGTTTAAAGGTATTGGCAGTTTGTTGGATCAAACGAATCAAGAGATTCCCCAACCGATAACTTTACTCGGAGCAACAATAGCCATGATCATTATGTTGGTTGTTTGGTGGTTTAATAAAACTGGTGGCCGTAAATTACAAAATGCGGCTTTAACGGCAGCCGCTAAAGATAGTTTTAGTGATGCCTTGACTAGTTTTGGAACTATGGTTGCAATTGGCGGAGCTCTATTATTCAAGTTAACTTGGTTAGATGGTGCCGCTAGTATCATTGTGGGTATTTTTATTTTGGCATCCGGAATCAATATTTTTCGTGAGAGTAGTTTAAATCTAGCTGATTATTTTGATCCTAAAGTCGAAGGTCAATTTAAACAAGCGATTGAAAAATGGCCGGAAGTTCAGTCGGTCGAGGATATCAATGCACAATATAACGGTAATATGGTTACTTTGGATGTGGTGATTGCTGTCGATCCCCATATGGAAGTTAAGGACAGTTATCGCTTAGGCGAAAAAATAGAAGACCAGATGAGACATAAGTTTGGAATCGTTGATACAGATGTGATGGCGGTTCCAGCGGTGAATAAATAAAAAAGACTCATAAAAGTTGAATTAACAACAATTATGAGCCTTTTTTGAATGATTATGTCACAGGTGAGATTCGAACTCACGACCTACGGTTTAGAAGACCGTTGCTCTATCCAACTGAGCCACTGTGACATCACTCGTACTATTATAGAGAAAGTGAGGATAACTTGCAACGCTTTATTTAAAATATTTTTGTTTAATATCAAAATTACATTAAACATTGTGCAATTAATCACAATAAGTTAAACTCTCTTTAAGGGAGAAATAAAAAAATCCATAAAAGTTGAATTAACAACAATTATGGATTTTTTGAATAATTATGTCACAGGTGAGATTCGAACTCACGACCTACGGTTTAGAAGACCGTTGCTCTATCCAACTGAGCCACTGTGACATCACTCGTATTATTATAGTTAAACGTCTTATGTGATGTCAATGTAAATTTAAAAAAAGCATAAAAAAAGGTCCACTTTTTTAAAAAGTGAACCATCCCTAATAATAATTTACTGAATAACATTATTTTCCAAACAAGAAGGGTTTGTTCTCAGCCTCTAATTCGCAAAGAACTTCTCTATCTTGAATGGTTGTGGTTTTTTCGGCTTTTAATAATGATTTGATCCAATTTGTCAATTTCATAATTTTCATCTCCGAAATAATAGCAGCTTTTAATGTCATCAGCATCTGGACAAAAGCTCGCAGGTAAGGCTTCCTTTAACCTTATCTACAGCTGAATTATATCAGAAAAAATAAAATTAACATAAATATATGTCTTATTTTCAAAAAAAAATTTCATTTTTTCAAATGTAAAGGCATACATATTTTAAAATTGATTATTGAGGGATTGGGTAAGTTCCTTTCGACGTCCTTCGATGATTTCTTGTAACTCCTCAAGGTCATCTAATGTGGACTTTTTGCGGATAAAACTTCTCGCTGAAGAGCGCATGGCAATATAGTTAGCGCGCTCGCGGTGATTCTTATGCCATTTTTCATTGGCACGTTTTTGTGCATCTGTTAATACCATAAATTCCTCTCCCTTAAAGACATATCCTTGAAATTATATACAAGGTTAATTAACTTAACAAGGTAAACTATGAATAAATTTATATAACTTTCTTGTAAAAATGGTTACATGAATTCTTGTACATTATCATTTTTAGTTTAGAATATTAAATAAATCAAAATTTTGTTTGGGGGTTTATTTTGATGGATAATATTATTAAAACTACTACTGGAACTTATCAAGGAATTACAGATCATAACCACACTGATTTTTTAGGGATTCCTTTTGGATATGGTAAGAGATTTCAACGAGCTGAAGAATTTTCAATGGCTAAGTTTGGTAAAAATGAAATCAATAAATTACAGTATGCGGTTCACAATGGGATTCAGCCCATGCAAGATGAAGCCCTAAAACAAAATGATGATAAAATTCATTTTGGTGAAAATTGTTTAAATTTGGATATTTGCACACCAAATGTTGATGGTAAATTTCCAATTGTAATCGAGTTTTTCGGTGGTGGTTTTACCAAAGGTGGAAATTTTGAAAAGCAAATGTCTTGGCTTGATCATCAAAACGTTGTTCACGTTACGCCTAATTATCGTTTGGGTTTGTTCGGTTGGGGTGTTGTTGAAAATGGTGAAACTAACGTTGGCCTTTCTGACCAAATAATGGCCGTTCAATGGGTTTTTGATAATGCTGCTAGTATCGGTGGCGATGTTAACAATGTGACCTTAGTCGGCCTGTCAGCGGGTGCTAAATCAATTTCAGCGTTAATGTCTTCCAATGCCGAAATTTTAGATCGAGTGAAAAAAGTGATCTTATTTTCTGGTGGAGTACAAACAATTCGTGATATGTCGACTGCTAAAGCAGTAATCGATCGAATTTGCCAAACTAACCATATCAAGACAAGTAAAGATTTATTTAATTTAACCGATGATGGTTTGCAATTAGTTCAAGAAAAAGCTTTGAAAGGTCATTTTGCCACTAATTGGTTTGGACCAATTATAGATGAAGATTTGATCTCTTCGAATTGGCGTGAAAAACTTATACAAAGAGTTCAAAAATCTAATTTCAAAGCAATTATTTCCGCTGGAAGTAATGAATTGAAATTTTTTGAAGATATGAGTGTCGAAAAAATCAAGAAAGAAGTTTTGCCTGATTTATTTGGAAAAAACGTGGATGCATTTTGCCAAGCCTTTTTGAATGAAAATTATACAAAAGCAGAATTGATCAAGATGCTGGGGATAGCGATGTATTCATTCCCAGCTAGACGTTTGGCAGAGTTTTTGACTCAAAATAGTGACGCCGAGATTTTTTGTAACTATGCTCGAGTTGATCAAGGCCGGCACGGTGGAATCATCAAGTATTTGAACTTACCGCTGGATGATTTGAAAATTGACTACCGTAAAAATAGAAACTATATGGCAAAATTACTTTCAGAATTTATTTCCACAGGTAAACCTTATAATGAAACAATCAAATATGAATGGCCACTTTATGATGAGGACCGTTTAGTCTTGGAATTGGACCCAGATGATATAAAAAGTGTATCCGTGATAAACCGCCGTTACCCAACGGATTTGCCATGGCAATCATATAAATTGTAAAAAAAATACATTGCAATTTATAAAAGTGGCGCTTAGACTAAAGGTGTTGTGCTTAAGTTTAAGCACCTTTTTTGGTGCTTAGGATTTTAGAGGTGGGCGAATTGAAAAGAAAGTTTTCATTTGTTATTACTATTGCTTTCATTTTGATAGATGTTATTGCAGCATTTTTGACACAGCAAGCGATTATTAGTAATTTAATGGGGATTTTAATTGGTATTGGGTTAATTATTGCTTTGATACTAATAACTAGCGTAATTAGAAGATTAAAAATTAGTGGCGGTAAATTAGTGATTGCTACATTATTTTTCTTTTTGGTCATCGGCCATGTGCTTGTGACAACATTACCGATTTAATAAATTTAGAATATTTATAAAAGGATTGTGTTGAGCTAAGTCTTCACAGTCCTTTTTTAGTATAATTATTTGTGAAAATGTTTTAAGAAGGGTTATTCGTATGTCCAATCACGCACAGAAAAAAGTTGTTCTTGGAATAATTTTTTTAATACTAAGTCTTTTTTATACTGTCCTCTTTTTCAATTTTGCGGCACCTAAAGATATAATTTTCAATATTGCTCACATTAAAAGTTTGACGAATATTCTTAGTTCACCGATTAATTTTGATTATTGGAATCATTCTGGTAGCTTGATCAATTTATATAGTCCTTGGTTAACTATCAGTATGGGGAATCTATTTTTGCATGGAAACATGGTCATTGGTTTCTTAATTTTCTTTGGTGTTATTACGTATTTGACTGTTTGGAGTGCCTATCATTATATGCACCAATTTTCACAGGATACGTTTGAGGCCTTGTTGTTTTCAATCTTTTATACGCTTTCAATGAATCGTATACTGTTAGTTTTTCAAGAACAGCGCATTGAAAACTACTTAGTGATGATTTTTTTACCAATGTTTTATTATGGCGTTTTTCAAATATTCAGTGGTAGATCAAGACATTGGCTGAATTTTACTTTTGGATTAGCAATGATTTTGTGGACCAGTCCTTACGTAGCACTAGCAGTGGTGCTAACAGTCATACCAGTTGTTTTTTTGATTTTATTTAACAAAGTTTCACATCACTGGCAGTATTGGGGACAGTTGATCCTTGCGCTGTTGAAGAGTTTAGTGTTGTTCGTTTTTTTAACAATTGGTTTTATTGGACCGTTAATTGAGAATCAACTATCTAAAAAGATTGTTCAAAATCATTATCATAATTTTAATTACTTAGCTTGGATTCAAAAATTTCATTTATCGCAGACAAATTTGTATTTACTTTTATTTACCGTGGCCTTGATTCTTTTATTACTAGGAATTGTTTTTTTGAAAAGTCCGTTCAGTTATAAAGTCATCATGCTGGAATTAATTCCTTTAATTTATTTTTCAGTTGTAAAAATAAATTTGCCTTATGATTTTAGTCGTCTGATTTTGGCGTTTCGAACAATCATCGATTTCTTTTTGATCTTGGTAGCAATTAGAATAATCATGTTACTGTTTCAAGAAAGTCCGGCCGTTGTCCGGCTGTTGATCGTGTTAGTGGCAGTGGTCATGATGGGGAGTGGAAATTACTTTTTTGCACAAAGTCAACAGACATTACCCTTAAAAATCAATCAAAAAATCAATTATCATAAAATAGTTACGAATTACCATGACCAAGCCGCTAGGGCTAACAATCATTATTTGATCAATGGGAATAGTCAAAAAATTCAATTTTTTACTAAAGGCGGAAATTATTGGATTCAATATTACAACTCACAAGTAGTAACAATGGATATACCAATTCAAATGTATCCAGGTAATCAGATTACTGTTAATAACGAAAGAACCCGAATCAAGCGAACTGATCTCAATACAGTCCAATTACGAACTGATCCAAATAAAAATATTATTGAAGTACATTCCCATCACACACTGATAGCTTTCATCTGCTTGTTACTAAACGGAATTGGCTTTGTCAGCTTGCTGTATCTTTTTATTCATCAAAAACAACGTAAAAATAAAAAAATTGATTAGAGAGTTGAAAAAGTATGTGAAATTTGCTATATTTTATTAGTTGCAATCGCTATTGCATCTACAACCGCTCAAAACTAGGTTTAAGCTTAGTGCACCTAGTTGGCGAGTCTTAGAAGGGAGTGTACGCTTATGTACGCAATTATTAAAACTGGTGGTAAGCAATATAAAGTTGAAGAAAACTCTTCAATCTATGTTGAAAAGCTTGATGTCAAAGAAGGAGACGCTGTTACATTTGACGATGTAATTTTAGTTTCTGATGGCAAGTCTGTTAAAGTTGGTAGCCCTGTAGTTGAAGGCGCTAGTGTTTCTGGTAAGGTTGAAAAGCAAGGTAAGGAAAAGAAAGTTGTTACTTACAAGTACAAACCTAAGAAGCATTCACATACAAAGACAGGTCACCGTCAACCATATACAAAGGTACTTATCGATAGTATCAAGGCTTAATCATGATAAGAGCTAGTTTTCATCACGATTCCAACGACAAGATCGATTCATTCCTAATCAAAGGACATGCCGATTCTGGCCCCTACGGTCAAGATTTGGTCTGTGCCGCTGTTTCGGCAGTGACTATTGGAACGATTAACAATATGGAAAAGTTGACTGAGGCTAAACCTCAAGTTGTTATTGATGAAGTCAACGGTGGCCATCTTGGTTGCCAGTTTGGTAAAGCTGTATCACATGATACGGAATTACTTTTGGAAAACTTATTTTGGACATTGAAAGATGTCGAAGGTAGTTATCCTCAAAACATTGAAGTTCAAGTACAAAAAAATAAGATAGATTTTGATTAGGAGGTAAATTTCATGCTTAAGATGAATTTACAATTTTTCTCTCACCATAAGGGTGGTGGATCAACTTCCAACGGCCGTAACTCAGCTGGTCGTAGACTAGGTGCAAAGCGTGCTGATGGACAAGCTATCACTGCTGGTGCAATTATTTACAGACAACGTGGTACAAAGATTCACCCTGGTACAAACGTTGGTCGCGGTGGCGACGACACATTGTTCGCCCTTACAGACGGTGTTGTTAAGTTCGAAAGACTTGGCAAGAACAAGAAGAAAGTTTCAGTATATTAATATATTGAGAAAAAAAGAGGACAATGTTCCTCTTTTTTTTATATAATAAGTGTGAGATATTGCCATTAACACCGAAATATTGGTAAGATATTGTATAGTGTTTTATGGGATGAATTTAATTAACCAAGGAGAATAGTATGTCAATTTCAGTAAATGATTTTAAAAATGGTTTAACAATCGAAGTAAAAGATGGTATCTGGCGTGTTGTAGAATTTCAGCATGTTAAGCCTGGTAAAGGTAGTGCCTTTGTTCGTTCAAAGTTAAAGAACCTTAGAACTGGTGCCGTTCAAGAAATGACATTTAGATCAACAGCTAAAGTTGAAAAGGCAAATATCGAAAACAAGAAGATGCAATATCTTTACGCTGACGGTGACAACTATGTTTTCATGGATACAACTACTTATGAACAACTTTCATTACCAGGTGATGAAATCAGAGATGAGTTGAAATATTTGAAAGAAAACATGGAAGTTAGTGTCATTATGTATAATGGTGAAACACTAGGTGTTGATTTACCAAATACAGTTGACCTCAAGGTTGTTGAGACAGAAGCTTCAATCAAAGGTGATACACAATCTGGTGGTTCTAAACCAGCTACAATGGAAACAGGTGTAGTTGTTCAAGTACCATTCTTCGTTAACGAAGGTGACATGTTAACTATTAACACACAAGATGGTACATACATTTCACGTGCTAATTAATAATTGATTATGGAGATAAGTTTATGGCTGAACAAAAATATGTTTCTCTACAACAAGATAGTGGAAAAATAAACGGTAATGTTGAAATATCACATCAAGTTATTGAAATCTTACTTGGAATCGCCACAAATCAAGTTGATGGTGTCTATGAAATGAGAGGTACGATTTCTAACCGGATCGACTCACTTTTCGGCATTATCAATCATGGTAAGGGTGTCGATGTGTCATTTAATGATGACCAAATATCTGCTGATGTATACGTATATTTGGACTATGGTGTTTCGATCCCTAAAGTTTCATTAGAGATCCAAAAATCAGCCATTGAACAACTTGAATTCATGACCGATTTAGATTTGAGTGAAATCAACGTACATGTCGTAGGATTGATCGCTAAAAGAGATACTGGCGAAATCGAACGTGTAACAACAGATAAAAAGGACTAAAACTAGTGATAAATAGACATAAAATCAGAGAACTCGCAGTTCAATCACTATTTTCTATTGAAACGACTAAGGATGAGCCTCAAGATGCTATTTCTTCTACCATGCAATTATGCGATTTAGCTACGGAGCCAGTTCCAGATTATTTAACATTCTTAGTTTCTGGTGTTATTGAACACCAAGATGACCTTGATAAAGAAATTGCCGCTCATTTGAAAAACAAATGGACCGTTTCACGTTTGTCAAGAATTGACCGTTCAATTTTACGTGTCGGGTTATTTGAAATGGAAAACAGTTTAGAAGTACCAAAGAAAGTGGCTATTGATGAAGCAATTCAGATAGCTGGTGACTTTGGCGATAAGGACTCTAAGTCCTTCATAAATGGAATATTATCTAATTTTGTAGAAGGGTAAGGCTGGTGAATTATTTACCAGCCTTTTTATGGTGATTAGTGTGAAATTATTAGAGGGAAAAAAAGTAGCGCAAGCATTAGATGAAACAATGACTAAACGAGTACAACTGCTCAAACAAAAAGGAATTACTCCAGGTCTTGCTGTAATTTTAGTTGGAGACAACAGTGCTAGTGCCGTTTATGTTAGAAATAAGAAACGCCGTGCTGAAAAATTAGGAATCGACTTTCAATTAATTCACTTCGATGCCACCGTTAGTGAAAAAGAATTGTTAGCTAAAATTGATGAATTAAACCACGATCAAACAATTGATGGATTTATCGTACAATTACCAGTTCCAGATCACATTGATGAAGATAAGGTGATTGAAGCTATTAGTCCCAAAAAAGATGTCGATGGTTTTACACCTATCAGTGTTGGAAATCTTTGGATTGGAACGCCACTAACTAAGCCGGCTACTGCTTCAGGAATTTTGATGATGTTAGATTACTACAACGTTAATTTAGATGGTAAAAATGTCGTTATCGTTGGACGTAGTAACATTGTTGGAAAACCCACTGCTGCTTTGATGCTAGATCGTAACGCCACTGTTACGATTACGCATTCTCACACAAAACACCTCAAAGAAATAACTAAAAAGGCTGATGTGCTAGTAGTTGCCATTGGACAAAGTAAATTCATTACTAAAGAATATGTCAAAGATCAAGCCATTGTGATTGACGTTGGTATGGATCGTGACGAAAATGGAAAACTTTGTGGAGACGTTGACTTTGATGATGTTAAAGAAAAAGTTTCCATGATCACACCTGTTCCTGGTGGTGTTGGTCCAATGACGATTACTGCCTTAGTAGATCAAGTGATCGAATTAGCCGAAGGCAGGGCAAATGGATAATGAACAATATTTAACCGTTACAGCTTTAACACAATATTTGAAAAGAAAATTTGACGTTGATCCTTATTTAGGTCACGTTTATTTGATGGGAGAAATTTCAAATTTTCGGATGCGACCAAATGCTCATCAATACTTTTCACTTAAAGACGATAAGGCTAAGATTTCGGCGATTATGTTCAAATCAAACTTCAGTAAAGTGAAATTTCGTCCGGAAGAAGGAATGAAAGTTCTAGTTAAGGGAAGAATTTCACTCTATGAACCAAGTGGTTCCTATCAAATTTACGTTGAATCGATGGAACCAGATGGTTTAGGAGCATTGTATTTGGCATTTGAACAGTTGAAGAAGAAATTGGCGGCTGAAGGTGTATTTGACTTGCCTAAGAAGCCAATTCCTCAATTTCCGAAAAAGATTGCTGTTGTAACCAGCCAATCAGGTGCAGTTATTCATGATATTATGACGACTGTCCAGAGACGTTTCCCAATTGTCCAACTAGTGCTTTATCCAGCACAAGTTCAAGGGCAAGAAGCAGCACCGACTATTGTCAAGCAGTTAAAGCGAATCAATGAAGATGGTGGTTACGATACAATTATTATTGGACGTGGTGGTGGTTCGATCGAAGATCTCTGGCCATTTAATGAAGAAATTGTGGCTCAAGCCATCGTTCAAAGCCAAATTCCAGTGATTAGTTCAGTTGGACATGAAACAGATACGACGATTGCAGATCTAGTAGCTGATCTTCGGGCGGCAACACCAACTGCGGCAGCTGAACTGGCAACGCCAGTTTTACGAGATGTTTTGGTTCATCTTCAAGATTTGAATACAAGGCTTTACAACGCTCAATTTCAAATCATTGCTAACTACCGGGATAAGGTTAAAAACTTAGCTCAGAACGTATTTTTGCAACAACCAGAGCGAATCTATTCAGTTTATTCTGAAAAGGTTGACCGGTTAAAAAATACTTTGGAACAAAATTTGAATAATCAGCTGTATCATTCTAAAAGTGAACTGATCAATTATGCTAATCGTTTGGTACAAGCTTCACCACGTGACCAAATTTACAGTAACGCTAATCAAGTTAATCGACTGTATCAAATTTTGATCAATAACATCAATAAGATTATCAATAAAGACCGTAATATATTTAATAGTAGAGTTGCTGCGCTAGATTCATTGAGTCCATTAAAGACTTTGAGCCGTGGCTTTGCTATTCCGACTGATAAATCTGGAAAAGTTTTAAAAGATGTTTCTGATTATCAAAAGGATCAAATAGTTAACTTGCGTGTGACAAAGGGTAACGTTAAATTAATAACCACAGAAGTAAGTGAGGATAAAAATGACTGAAAAGAAAAAAACTTTTGAAGAGAACCTTGCTGATTTAGAAGAAATCGTCACTAATCTTGAATCTGGTAATGTACCACTTGAAGAAGCCATGGAAAAGTTCAAGAAGGGTGTTACTCTTAGTAAAGAATTGGAAAAAACTTTGAGTGATGCAGAAGAGACTGTCACTAAAGTCATGACTAAAGATGGCGAGGAAATCAACATTAAACAAGATCAAAATAAGGATCAAGATTAATTATGGATATAAAGAATTTTTCTGATTTTTGTGAAAAAGTGTTACCCGATTTCAATCAATTTTTAGATCAGAAATTACAAACAGAAATCAAACAAACAACTTTGAGAGATGCCATGCTCTATTCTCTAGATGCTGGTGGAAAAAGAGTTCGTCCGATGCTGTTTTTAGCTGTCGCTTATTCTAGTGGAGTTAAATTTGCTGACTTGAATAAATATTATGATATTGCTGGTGCAATTGAACTAGTCCACACTTATTCATTGATCCATGATGATTTACCAGAAATGGATGACAGTGATTATCGGCGAGGTAAATTAGCTAATCATAAGAAATTTGGTGTTGGACCAGCTGTTTTGGCTGGAGATGGATTATTAACACAAGCTTTTTATTGGATTGCTAAATCCTCATTGAGTACTGATAAACGGATGGCTGCAGTCAGAATTTTATCTCATAATGCGGGACCGATGGGTATGGTTGCTGGCCAGATGACGGATATTACAATGGAAGATAAGATACTTAGTGAAGCTGAATTAACGACTTTGCATAAGGAAAAAACAGCGGACTTAATTACTGCTGCTGTTACAATTGGAGCTTTTTGTGCTGGACATGAATTGTCGTCACATTTGGTTCAATATGCTAATGATATTGGGCTAGCCTTTCAATTAAAAGATGATTTGAATGACGCTGATGATGGCGAAGATGATAATAAAAATACTTTTCCAAATTTGATTGGTAAGGAAAAAACGGAAGAAAAATTAGCTGCACTCATTAAAGACGCTTTGAATGCAGTTTTGAAGGAAAATGAATTCGATAAAAACTTATTGATTAGTTTTCTAGATTATTTCAAAGAATAGGTGACACATATTGGCAAAAAAAAGAATTGATGTTTTATTAGTAGAGCAAAATTTATTCGAATCAAGAGAACAAGCTAAGCGTTCGATCATGGCTGGTGAAGTTTACAATCAAGACAATTTACGTTTTGATAAACCTGGTGAAAAGGTTGATCCTGATACTGTTTTTCACTTGGCTAAAAATGCTCATAGTAAATACGTTAGTCGAGGTGGCTACAAGTTAGAAAAAGCCTTGAAGTCATTTAACATCGATTTGAGCGACCGCATTTGTCTTGATATAGGTTCATCAACTGGTGGCTTTACGGATGTAGCATTACAAAATGGTGCAACTAAAGTGTATGCGCTCGATGTTGGTTACAATCAGTTGGCTTGGAAATTGAGAAAAGATGAACGTGTCGTTGTTATGGAGCGAGTAAACTTTCGTTATAGCAAGCCAGAGGATTTTAAAGAAGGTTTGCCACAATTTGCGATGACAGATGTTTCCTTTATCTCATTGGAATTGATTTTGCCCCCAATGTTCAACATCATTTTGCCAGGGTCCGATGCCGTATGTTTAATCAAACCTCAATTTGAAGCTGGTCCCGAAAATGTTGGTAAACATGGAATTGTACGTGACAAAAAAGTCCATCAGATGGTCTTGGAAAAAATCACTAACTTTGCCAAAGAAGCAGGATTCATCGTTTCTGGATTGGATTACTCACCAATTAAGGGTGGAGAAGGAAATATTGAATTCTTAATGCATATTCAAAAACCAGCTCAAAAGCAAGATGGCGAGATTCTTGAAAATGTTTCAATTGAAAAAACAATGGCAGCAGCTTATGCAAATCTTAATAAATAGGTGAGAGAATGCTCAAAAAACTAATTATCAATAACTTTGCAATTATCAATAAGTTACAAATTGATTTTAAAAGTGGAATGACAGCTTTAACTGGTGAGACCGGTGCAGGTAAGTCAATTATTATTGATGCACTGGGTTTGTTAGTTGGTAGTCGGTCATCAATTGATTTTATTAGAACCGGACAAGAACAGCTGAATGTGCAAGGACTATTTGAAGTAAAATCAAGTAGTCCTATTTTTGCTATTTTGACTGAATACGGGATTAATTGTGATGATAATCAAATAATCATCAAACGAGAGATCAATCGCAAAGGCCGTAATGTTTGTCGAATCAATAATGAATTAGTTAAAACAAATGTGTTACGTCAGGTTGGTAAGTACTTAGTAGAGATCCATGGTCAAAATCAACAACAGGAATTATTAGATGAAGATAATCACATCAATATTTTGGATCGTTTTGCTGATGATAAATTTCAAAATGATTTATTAACTTATTCAAAATTATTTGCTACATATCAAGCAAAAAAAAATCGTCTACGAACGATTCAAAAAAATTCTCAAAATTTAGTACAACGAATCGACATGTTGAAATTTCAAATCGAGGATATCGATAGTGCAAAGATTTCTGCGGGCGAAGATGATCGACTAGAAGATGAAAAAAATCAATTGTCCAACTTTGAAAAAATCAGTTCGGCATTGCAAGAAAGTTATCGTGGTCTATCGGAAAATAATGTTGGAGTAGTTGACGCTTTAGGAAATGTCCGTGATCAATTGGAAGAAATCATGGATTTTGATAAATCTTATCAAGAGTTGTATGACTCAGTAAATGGTGCTTACTACCAATTACAAGACAATGCAGCTACGATTGCTGATGCGATTGAGAACTTAGACTTTGACGAAAATCGGCTTGATAATATTCAAAAACGGTTAATAACTTTGGATAATTTGAAAAAGAAATACGGACCAACCTTGGATGAAGTAATTGAATTTGGTCAGAATGCTCATGATGAATTATCAAAAATCGACATTGATGATGATACTGAACAAAAACTTGAGGCAGAAATTGCGGCTGAACAAAAAGAGTTGCTTAACTTAGGAAAAGAATTATCGAAAGCACGTCATCAAACAGCTACTAATTTGGAAAAATCAATCAATCGTCAATTAAAAGATTTATACATGCCTAATGCACGGTTTAGTGTCGCTTTTAAGTCGCTTGATGATGATATGTCGAGTAAGGGAATCGATCAAATTCAATTCAATTTGAAGACTAATGTTGGTGAAGACTATAAGCCATTAGTTAAAGTTGCTTCAGGTGGTGAGTTGTCACGTGTTATCTTGGCTTTTGAAGCAATTATTGCTGAAAAAATGAATGTTGAAACAATTGTCTTTGATGAAATAGATACTGGTGTTAGTGGTCGTGTGGCTCAAGCTATCGGTGATAAAATTTATAAAGTTTCACAATTTTTGCAAGTTCTTTGTATTACACATTTGCCACAAGTTGCAGCTATGAGTGATATTCAATTTGAAATTAAAAAGGAGACCGTTAAGGATAAAACAGAAACAAAAGTTTCATTACTTAACGATCTCCAAAGAATTGAAGCCATATCATTGATGTTGGCTGGTACCAAGGTGACTGATTTAACTAGAAAACATGCCCAAGAGCTATTAGAATTAGCTGAAGGCGAACAAAAACGTTTAGACTAAGCTAATTGATTTAAGATGGTCCAAAGTTACAATTTCAAAAAAGGTTGAATTGACCTTGAAAACGAATTTATTTTTATTAACTTGTGAAATAAATTTGCCATGGAACTGTTCATCGTTTAACATTGTAATAACGACAGAAAAATGTTTTTGATAACTTTGTTCTGCAAAAAGTTCTAATTGCATTAATGGCATTTGTTTTATTTGTTTATTTTGACTACTTTCAATATTGAAATCGAAATTATTATTAATAAAGTTAGCGGTGTTGTTGATTAGATTTGTAGTGAAACGATTGTATGATTGTCTTGCTTGCATTTTTAAACCCCCGAACGCTTGTTTGTGTCTTCATTATACGAACCTTTGTTCGAAAGAGCAACTCTATTTTTTTATTTCTTTAAAAATTTTTATATTGACAAGTGGGAAAACCTTGAAAAACAAGTGATTTTATTGCATGATAGATACCATATTAAATAGATAGTAGGGATAATTTAATTATGTCAACAAGGGGAATGTTAATCGTTTTATCAGGTCCATCTGGAGTAGGTAAAGGTACAGTAAGAAAAGCTATGCTGAAAAATTCATCAATTAAGTTTGATTATTCAGTCTCAATGACTACTCGTCAAATGCGTCCTGGAGAAGTCGATGGAGTCGATTACTATTTCCGAACAAATGAGGAATTTGAAGAAGAAATAAAAAATGGTGGTATGTTAGAGTACGCTAAATACGTTGACCATTACTATGGAACACCATTAAAATATGTTAACCAAAAACTTGATGCTGGCATTGATGTCTTGTTAGAGATAGAAGTCAATGGAGCAATGCAAGTTCGTGAAAAGATGCCGGACGGAGTGTTTATTTTCTTAACACCACCTGATTTGACAAGTTTAAGAGATCGGATTACAAATCGTGGAACAGACGATGAAAAGACGATCGATAAACGAATGGTTCAGGCCAAAAAAGAGATTGAAATGATGACAAGCTATGACTATGCCGTCGTTAATGATAAAATACCTAATGCAGTTGAAAAAATTGAAGGTATAATTAGAAGCGAACACTTGAGAGTGCCTCGTGTGATTGACCAATACAAAAAAATAATAGGAGATTGATAATATGATTATTTATCCATCAATTGATAAACTTTTAGATCGAGTTGACTCTCGTTACTCATTGGCAGTTTTGGCAGCCAAACGTGCCCATGAATTGGAAAATGGTGATATTGAACTATTAAACAAGTATGAATCACCAAGAACAGTTGGTCGTGCTTTTGAAGAAATCGCTGACGACAAGATTGAAATTGATCCAGATTCAATTCTGCTTGAAAAAGAAGCCGAAAAAGTAGAAGAAGAGAAAAAAGAAGAAAATTAATTAAAACGATCCCACTAATTCGTAATTTGAATTAGTGGGTTTCTCTTTTTATAGGCAAATGTTATATAATTTTTTTATGAAATTTTTTTGATAGGTGGTTTATATGGCAGTAGCGGAAATAATTGTCGATGTACCTACGATGCAAACAAATCGTCCATTTGAATATTTGATTCCAAAAACCTTAGAAGACGTTGTTGTAGCAGGGATGCGAGTTGAAGTGCCATTTGGTCGTGGTAAGCGTCAAATACAGGGCTTTGTGATGCAAGTCAAACAAGAAAGTGACTTTAAAGGTAAATTGAAACCGATAACTCGGGTCATCGATCTGCGTCCAGTCTTGTCAAAAGAGATGCTGGAATTATCTTATTGGTTAGCTGATCAAACTTATTCTTTTCAAATATCTTGCTTGCAGACTATGCTTCCTAGCGTCATGCGGGCGAAGTATCAGCAATTTGTGATTCCTAAAGCCGATAGTCCCGAAGTGAAAAAATTGATGCGAGGTCAGAATGAATTAGAAATCACCAATCAACTAAGCGACGAAGAGATTCGTTTGATCAATAAATTACGTAAGAATCAACAAGTTGATATTTCTTATGTCGTTAAAAATAAAGCACAGCAAGTTAAACGCCAGGCTGTGACGACAGATTTGAATCAGGTTCAATTGGTGGAAGCTAAGAATACCTTGCGAAGTAACGCTAAAGCTCAAATTAAATTATTGGATTTTTTGGCTAATCATCTGACTGATTTACCGATTGAAATGAATATTTTGGAAAAAGACTATGAGATCAGTCGTTCAGCCATCAAAACTGCCGAGAAAAATCAATTATTGAAAATAGTTGAGGTTACAAAATTGCGTAAGCCAGTCGGTATAAACGCTAAAAAGACAACCAAGTTACAACTAACGGCGGAACAAAAAGTGGCAGTGGATCAAATTTCAACAGCCATCACGCAACAAAATCCCGAAACTTTCTTGATTGAAGGAGTAACCGGTAGCGGCAAGACTGAAGTTTATTTGCAAACAATTGAAAAAGCACTCCAAGCTGGGAAAACAGCCTTGATGTTAGTTCCAGAAATTTCTTTAACACCACAGATGGTCAACCGAGTTGTCGGTCGTTTTGGTGATCAAGTAGCGGTCCTACATAGTGGTTTATCAAGTGGTGAACGTTATGACGAGTGGACTAGGATTGAGAAGGGCAATGTTAAAGTTGTTGTTGGCGCTAGAAGTGCAGTTTTTGCGCCTTTAGAAAAAATTGGCTTGATTATTATTGATGAAGAGCATGAAGCAAGTTATAAACAGGATGATAATCCCCGTTATAACGCTCGTGATGTGGCCTTATGGCGGAGTAAAGTTAATAAGTGTCCGGTCGTTTTAGGAAGTGCTACACCATCATTGGAATCCAGAGCTCGAGCTGAAAAAGGCGTTTATCATTTGATCAGAATGACGAAAAGGATCAATAATCAAAATTTACCTCACGTTGAAATTGTTGATATGCGAGATGCAGAAAATTCAGCTGTCAAAGGTGATTTTTCACCAGCGTTACAAGCGGCTTTACAAAAAACATTAGATAAACACGATCAAGCAATTGTTTTGTTGAATCGTCGAGGATATTCCTCATTTATGATGTGTCGAGAATGCGGCTTTGTATTGAAATGCCCTAATTGTGATGTTTCATTAACCTATCACAAGGATCTAGGTAGAATGAAATGTCATTATTGTGGACATGAAGAGCCGGTACCAAATAGTTGTCCTAATTGCCGAAGTAAAAAAATTGGCTTTTATGGTACAGGTACCCAAAATATTGAACAACAGTTAAATGATTTATTTCCTCAAGCTAAAGTTTTAAGAATGGACGTTGATACAACTCGTCGCAAAGGAGCACATGCCAAAATTTTACAAAAGTTTGGTAGTCATCAGGCGGATATTTTGTTAGGGACGCAAATGATTGCTAAAGGCTTGGATTTTCCAGATGTGACACTTGTTGGGGTAATCAACGCTGATACAACTTTGAGCTTGGCGGATTTTCGGGCTAGCGAGCGGACTTTTCAACTATTGACTCAAGTCAGTGGCCGAGCTGGTCGAGCGGACAAAACTGGTCACGTGGTGATTCAAACTTATAATCCTGATCATTACGCCATCAAAGATGCCGCTAAGCAAGATTACGAAACTTTCTTTAAACAGGAGATGTATATCCGTCATCAAGCGAACTATACGCCGTATTATTTTACGACTTTGATCAGTGTCGCTAACAAAGATGAGGGACAGACTTTGAAACAAAGTTATTGGTTAAAAAAACAGTTACAGTCATCGTTATCAAAGGATGCCATCTTGTTAGGACCAAGTCCAACGATGATTTCTCGGAAACAAAATAAATATTATTACCAAATTATTGTAAAATATAAACATGAACCAAAATTGCATCAGAAATTATTGGAAATTCTCAATGAGACACAAGCCGATGCTAAAAAGGGTTTTACAATTGCGATTGATAATGAACCACAACATATAGATTAAGGGTGATTGAATGACAAGAGTTATATTTTTAGGAACACCAGAATTTTCAGCGACAGTCCTTCGCGGGCTTTTAAAAGCAAATTATGACGTCGTTGCAGTGGTAACACAACCAGATAAACCAGTTGGTCGTAAACAAAAGTTACAAAAGAGTCCAGTAAAATTAGTGGCTGAAGCAGAAAATATCAAGGTTTATCAGCCAGCTAAATTGCCAAAGAGTCCTGAAATGGAAGAACTAAAGGCACTTAACGCAGATCTTTTGATTACTGCGGCTTACGGTCAATTTTTACCAACATCATTTTTAAATTCAGCTAAAGTGGCTGCTATCAATGTTCACGGATCACTTTTGCCTAAATATCGTGGTGGAGCTCCAATTCAATGGTCTTTGCTAAATGGTGATAAAGAAACTGGTATCACGATCATGTATATGGTTAAAGGGATGGATGCCGGTGATATTATTAGTCAAAAGAAATTGCCGATAGCGGAAAGTGATGACAATGGTAGTCTATTTGATAAGATGGCAATCGTTGGTCGTGATTTATTACTAGACACGATCCCCAAGATTTTGAGTGGTGATATCCATCCAATCAAACAAGATCCTGATAAAGTTGTCTTCTCACCAAATATTTCTAAAGAACAAGAGCATATTGATTTTTCAAAGAGCGCTGAAGAGATTTTTAACCAAATCAGAGCCTTGAGTCCCGATCCTGGTGCTTGGGTGATGCTAAATAATCAAAGAACAAAGCTTTATCAAACTCAAGTAGAACAAATAAATTCTGATCAACCAGTCGGCAGTATTTATGATCTTGGGAAAAAGCGCTTAGTGATTGTAGCTGGGGATGGCCAAGGAGTTGCAATTAAAAAGATTCAACCAGCCGGTAAAAAAATTATGGATATTGCCAACTATATGAATGGTTTAGGCAAAAATCTAGAAAAAGGACAACAAATTATAGATGAAAAATAATCCACGTGCGTTAGCCGTAACAGCCTTAACTCGAGTTTTCCAAAGTAAGGCTTATTCAAATATTGAAATTAATAATCTGTTAAAGAATTCCGATTTATCAGACGCTGACAGTCGTCTGATGACCAATATCGTTTATGGCGTTATTCAACATAAATACGTTTTAGAGTTCCAATTAAAACCTTATTTGGAAGATAAGAAAGTCGAACTGTGGCTTGATCTTTTATTGATGAGTGCGATTTATCAATTACAATATCTG
Organism: Companilactobacillus miaonis; assembly: GCF_036913615.1. Classification (NCBI taxonomy): domain Bacteria; kingdom Bacillati; phylum Bacillota; class Bacilli; order Lactobacillales; family Lactobacillaceae; genus Companilactobacillus; species Companilactobacillus miaonis. Next base: position 132,544 of record NZ_JAYKTX010000003.1, read on the forward strand.
GATAAAGTCCCTGATCACGCTGTTTTAAATGAGTCGACCGAAATTGCCAAGCAAAAAGCAGGTCGTGGCGCTGGAAATCTGGTTAACGCTGTTTTACGTAATTATCAACGTCATGGATTTAAGAACTTACCGAAGGGTGATTCAGTCTACAATCTTAGTTTGCGTAACAGTGTTCCTAGATGGTTAGTCGATCTAATGATTGACCAGCAAGGTTTTGACAAAGCTAAAGAGATTTTAAGTTCAGTCAATCAGCCATCACACGTCTCAATCAGAGTGAATACTAATAAAACGAATGTTGATGACTTGAAGAAAGCTCTTGATGAACAAGGCTTTGAGATGCATTACAGTAAGATTTCTTCAGTTGGATTAGTATCTAAGAGTGGAAATTTAGTTAATACGCAAGAATTTCGTGACGGTTTGTACACAATTCAAGATGAGAGTTCAATGCTAGTGGCACCAGCTTTAGATATTCAACCTGACAGTAAAGTCCTTGATGCTTGTTCAGCACCGGGAGGCAAGACGACTCACATTGCCAGTTATTTGAAAGATGGAGAGGTTTTTGCCTTAGATATCCACAAACATAAGACCAAATTAGTTCGTGAGAATGGTCAAAGAATGGGTTATGGCGATATTATTAGTACAGGTGCAGTTGATGCTAGAAAAGCTAAGGACGTTTTGAATACTAAATTTGATCGAATCTTAGTCGATGCACCTTGTTCTGGTCTGGGATTGATCAGAAGAAAACCAGAATTACGTTACTTTAGAAAACCCGAGGACTTAGAAAATCTTCAACGGGTCCAATTAGAAATTTTGGATAGTATGGTAGATTTGTTGGAAGTAAATGGGAAATTAGTATTTAGTACTTGTACTTTCGATGATGAAGAAAATGAGTTAGTTGTGAAGAAATTCTTAGATAAGCATTTGAATTTCGATTTGATTCCAGTTAAACATGACCCAGTATTGGACGAATCAATGACTCACGGTATGTTGAAGATTTTCCCAAGTGATTACTTTACAGATGGATTCTTTATAGCAGCTTTTGTTAGAAAAAATTAAAGAGGTAAGGTTAAGACTAATGAAGTATGCGTTATTAACTGACGTTGGAAAACTCAGAGAAAATAATCAAGATTATGTCAATGTTTTTAAAAATAAAAAAAATATTGTGTTCGGAATCGTTGCTGATGGGATGGGCGGCCATCGTGGCGGAGATGTTGCTTCAGATATGGCAGTGTCGCATTTGGGGCACAATTTTCAAGAATCAGAAGTCGATGATATTGATGAATTACGTGAATGGATCATCAGTGAATTGAGCAAGGAAAATGACCGAATCGTTTCAGTCTCAAATCAGTTTGATGATCTAAATGGTATGGGTACGACGATGGTTGGTGTCTTTTTCGTTCAAAATAAACTAATGGTTGTCAACGTAGGTGATTCCAGATGTTATATTTACACCGATGGTGCGTTGAAACAATTGAGTGTTGACCATTCATTAGTTCATGAATTGTTAGAAACTGGCCAAATCAGTCCTGAAGAAGCCGAAAATCATCCTCAAAAAAATATCATTACACAAACGCTGGGTGTTTCGCAGACGGTTCAACCAAGAGTGAAGAATTTCGATTTGATCGATGATTCAATCATTTTATTGTGTACGGATGGTTTGACTAATATGGTTCCTGAGAATGAAATTAAAGATATTTTGGCTCAAGAGATCAGTTTAGATGCAAAATGCCATTTGTTGATCAATAAAGCAAATGCTGCTGGAGGAAGAGATAATATAACCGCCTTGCTCTTCTCAACTAAAAGTGATGGAGGTAAGCAGTAAATGGAGAAGGGTTACCTAGTAGGCGGTCGTTATGAGATTCTAGGTACACTTGGTGAAGGTGGAATGGCTAATGTTTATTTAGCTAATGATACCTTGTTAAATCGCAAAGTTGCTGTTAAAGCTTTACGTTTTGATCTCCAAGATGACGAGTCAGTCAAGAGGAGATTTGCACGTGAAGCCAAAGCAACAAGTGGGCTCTCCAATCCTAATATTGTCAATGTCTTAGATGTTGGAAACGATAACGGCGTGCAGTACATCGTCATCGAATATGTTGACGGACCGAATTTGAAGAAATACATTCGGACACATTATCCAATTCCTTATCACGAAGTCGTTGATATTATGAAACAGATCTGTATGGCTGTGTCTGATGCGCATGAACATGGAATTATTCACCGTGATTTAAAGCCGGAAAATATTTTGGTTGACGAAGCTAAGAAACCGATACAAGTTAAAGTTTCCGATTTTGGTATTGCGTTAGCTTTAAGTGAGCGTTCAATTACAAGAACTAATTCGTTGTTAGGTTCAGTGCATTATATGTCACCCGAACAAATCAAAGGATATTCAGCTACAGTTTTGTCGGATATTTATGCTCTAGGGATTATTTTGTTTGAATTGATAACAAAACATGTTCCTTTTACTGGAGATACAGCGGTCACAGTCGCTTTAAAGCATTCTAAGGAAGATATGCCAGACTTGCGTAAGATTGACCCAGATATTCCACAACCACTTGAGAACGCAGTTTTGAAAGCTACAGCCAAGGATCCAGAACAACGTTATCAATCAGTCAAAGAAATGTGTGAAGATTTGAATACTTGTCTGATGCCTGAGCGTAGCGACGAACCCAAGTTCATACCGACCCCAATTAATAATTTAGAAGAAACAAGAGTGATGCAGCCACTAGATAATACTAGTGACGAAGCGGCTGCTCCCAAGAAACAAGTACCTAAAAAAATTAGTCGGAAAAAAAGAATGATCATTCTTTTGTCTTTAATTCCGCTAGTTCTAATTTTGTTCTTAGTCGCAATGATTATTAAGAGCAATCAAGAAACAACCGTACCCGATTTGTATAATTTAACGCTGAAACAAGCTTCGGTTATGTTGAAGAGTTCTAATTTACAAGTTGGAGAAGTTTCAAAAGAAAATGATGATGATGTTGAAGCCGGACACGTTGTCAAATCGATTCCTGCTAAAGGGCTCAAGTTAAAAAATGGTGCTGATGTTAATTTAGTAATTAGCCTCGGTGCAACGTATTATAAGATGCCTAAATTAGTCGGTAAACAGTATGAAGACGTTTCCGATAATTTGAAAAAACGTGGTTTTAATGTCAAAGTTAAATATAGAGCGACGAATGATTATGAAGCGGGAACTATTTTGAACCAAAGTATTCCTAAAGGTAAACGAGTCGTTACTAAGAATAAGTCGTTGACTTTGACGTTAGCAAAAATAAAAGCGGTTAAACCAAAAGTCATTAAAGTCAGAGATCTTGAAGGTTATAATTTAAAGAGCATTCAAGATTATGCCAGTGATGCTGGATTGATTTTGGATGTCTCATATGAATATTCTGACAGCGTTGCGGATGGGATTTTAATTAGACAAGATCCAGGACCAAATAGTACCCTCAATGAAGGGGGAACTTTGACAGTTGTGATGTCTAAAGGTAAAGATCCTGATAAGTCCACTACTAGTGACAGTGATGATTCAGATTCTAATAATAGTAATAACAGTAGTAGCAATTCTTCTACTACAAGTACAGTAACCAAAGACATTACGATTCCTTATGACACAAGTGGCGATAATAACATTACGATCTATATTTCTGATGCTACCCACAATATTTCAACCGTTTATAAGACAATGACGATTACACAAGATACACCAGTAACATTAAGTTTTAATTTAAAAGATGGACAAACTGGATCCTACGTTGTCGAACGTGACAATAAGACTGTTTTAGGTGGTTCAGTTAAATAGGTGATTTATGGAAAAAACAGGACGGATTATTAAGTCGATCAGTGGCTTTTATGATGTTTTTGATAATGAAAGTGAAACAATTATTCGAACAAGAGCACGTGGTAATTTTCGAAAGAGAAAAATCAAGCCAGTGGTAGGAGATAAAGTAACTTTTGATGCAACCGGTGATTTGGGTTATATTTTGGAAATTCTGCCACGTGAGAACAGTTTGGTTAGGCCACCGATAGCTAATGTTGACCAAGCAATCGTAGTTACATCGTCAGCACAACCAAATTTCTCCAGTAATCTCTTGGATAAAATTTTGATCAATTTGGAACATAATAAAATTGAACCAGTGATTTATTTAACTAAAGCAGATCTTTTGAGTGACGAGCAATATCAGCAATTAAAAGAGAATTTGCTGGGATATCATCAAGCGGATTACTTAGTTTTTGATGATCGAGATAGTTATAACGAACACCAGATTGCCAAATTAGAGGAGACTTTTGCTGATAAAGTGACAGTCTTCACGGGTCAATCTGGTGCTGGTAAATCAACGTTATTGAATCATATTGATACAGAATTAGGTTTAGCCACAGCTGAGATCTCACAGACCTTAAATCGTGGTAAACATACAACTAGACAAGTTTCATTGTTCAATATTGCTGACGGACTGGTCGCTGATACTCCAGGCTTTTCATCAATTGACTTGATGGACATCTCAGCCGAGGAATTACCAAAACTTTATCCAGAATTTCTTGATTACAGTGGTGATTGTCAGTTCAGAGGTTGCCGCCACGTTAACGAACCAGGTTGTGCTGTTAAAGAAGCTTTGTCAGAAGGCAAAATAATGCAAAGTCGCTATGATAATTATTTGTACTTTTTGAATGAAATTAATTCGTATAAAAAAAGATATTGAGGAGTTGAATTAAATGACAGTAAAAATTGCACCTTCAATTTTATCTGCAGATATTATGAACTTAGAACGTGACGTGAAACTAGCTGAAGATGCTGGAGCAGATTTGTTCCACATTGATGTGATGGATGGTCACTTTGTACCAAATATGTCTTTTAGTCCAAGTGTCGTTGAAGGGATGCGTCGAGTAACCGACAAGCCTTTAGACGTTCACATGATGGTCGATAATCCAGATCAGTATATTAAACCAATTGCTGATGCCGGAGCTGATACGATTTTGGTACATGCGGAAAGCACTAAACATATTTATCGTTCAATCGATTTGATCAAGAGTCTAGGTGTTAAAGCTGGGGTTGTTATTAATCCAGGTACCTCATTAGAAGCAGTTAAAGAATTATTCCCAGTGATCGATCAAATTTTGGTTATGACGGTTAATCCTGGTTTTGGTGGTCAAAAGTTTATTACTAATATGACTAAGAAGATTCAACGACTTGATCAATTACGTCAAACAGCGGCTGATGATGATTTTGAAATTGAGGTCGATGGCGGTGTCAACAATGAAACAATTGCCAAGTGTGCTCATGCCGGAGCTGATATTTTTGTAGCCGGTTCATATTTGTTTGGTCACGATGATATTAAAGAGCGCGTTGCTGATTTGAGAACAATGGCTGTGGATGCTAAAAAATGAAACGAGTAAATATTCTCTTGGGTGGTCCAAAAACAGAATACCCGCAAGAATTAAGTAGTATCAAGGCGATTCCTGGACCTTGGATTGGAGCCGATCGAGGTAGCCTTTATTTGCTCGAACAAGGAATTATTCCAGAAATTGCCATCGGTGATTTCGATTCAATTAGTAAAAAAGAACAAAAATTGCTCAAAGAAAATGTTCCGGATTTTAAAAAGTATCCACCTGAAAAAGATGATACTGATTCTGAACTTTGTTTATTGGCGGCACGGGACAAATTTGATGCACAAGAATATTACGTCTATGGGGCAACTGGCGGTAGAATCGATCATTTCTTAGTCAATCTGTTTCTACCATTTGATCCACGATTCTTAGATTTTTACGATAAGTTGTACTATAAATCAAAGACAAATACGATCCGTTTCTTTAGACCAGGTCATTACACGATATATCATGAAAATGGCATGAAGTATGTGGCTTTCGTCAATTTGGGACCAGTTACGCACTTGAAATTAAAAGATGCCAAATATAAATTGTCCGACTTTAGTGCTGGACATCCAGTCAGTTGGGCTAGCAATGAATTTCTTGGTGAGACGATCGATTTTGAGTTTCAAAGTGGAATTGTCGCAGTGATTCAAAGTAAAGATAACTAATGTTGTTGTTCTAGACTAAAAAAGAAGCTGAACTAATGCTACTTGCATTAATACAGCTTCTTTTTTAAAACACTAGAAAGAAATCATAAATCTACCATTCAATTTGTTGCAGAAGATGAAGGGACAGTAATTAAGATTAAGCAGGAAACCAATTACAAAACTTGTGCAGAATCAAAATCAGTTAGCAAAATCATTTTTAGGTGTCTGTTTGTCAGCTAAGACTTTTGAGGTTTTATCATACTTAAAGTGAATTTTATTTAATTGTGGATTAAATTTTTCAACGTTAAAATTGCTTTTTAAAATTCTAACGTTTGGTGATTGACGATAGAATCGTAATTCTTGTCCTTGAAAACTTGAATTACTTTTCACGGCTAAGTCGTTTTTGGCGTAGACAAAGGTTGTATCGATCTGTAAATCTCGAAAGAATAAGTTCGTTTTCCGGCGTAGTTCCAATTTGTTAAAAATGACTGAATTCTTTAAATAGATCGTTGAATTTTTGGCAAATAAATAGGCAAAAGTGGTATTTTGGGCAAATAATTTACTGTGATCTAAGGAAAGTCCAATGGCTTTGGTTTTATTACCAGTACCAATTTGACTTTCTTTGAATGAGAAATAGGAATTTTGACCGTAAATGGTGTCCCAACTGTCACTTGTGTTGCGGTCGATGGTTACGTTATCGCCATATACTTTTGAAGCATCGTAAGCACTGAGAGTGTTTTCGTCGTTGGCAGTGTAACTGAGTAATAGATTTTTGAAAATAACAGTTGCTCCTTGAACGACTGTAATGCTGGCGTACAATTTGACAGCTTCATTGTCATAAGTTTTACCAATGATTGAAATATTGTTGGTAATGGTACAAATTAAGGGATTATCTTTTGTAAAATAGGAGCCAGGTAATAATTCGATCACATCACCATCTTGAGCGTTAACGATGGCATTAGAAAGTCGATCATCATTATCTTTTTGATTTCCTATGAGTATTTTCATCATGAATCCCTCCCTTACAGAATAGAATATATTATAAAGTGTAAAATAAAAGAGACCAACAAGTAAATGTTAGTCTCTTTTAAATTCTAAAGTGATAATTATACACGAGTAACTTTTCCTGATTTCAATGCTCTAGCTGAAACCCATACACGTTTTGGCTTACCATCTACCATGATACGAACTTTTTGCAAGTTTGGCTTCCAAGCACGCTTTGTTTGGTTAAGAGCGTGTGAACGTTTGTTACCGAACACTGTCTTACGGCCTGTAATAATATCTTTTGCCATGGGACCGACCTCCTTTGGCTACATGTTTTTTCTTTAAAATATCACCTGACTAATTTACCATAACCTAGAAATGAAATCAATAGACTAATTGTGTAATAATAGAGTTTAATATGGTTTAAATCTTTAATTCGAAATGTTGCTATGATAAAATTTTAATGTTTATGATAGCTTAGGTCCAAAGAATAGGAGGATCCTGATATGGCAGTTACAATAAAAACAAAGCATGGTGAAATTGAAATTTCAACTAATACTGTTGCAACGATCGTTGGTGGAGCTGCTTCTGATATCTACGGTATTGTAGGTATGGCAAGCAAAAATCAATTGCGTGACGGCATGAATACAATTTTAAACCGTGAAGATTTTTCTAGAGGTATAGTGATTCATCAAGAGGACGGAAAGCTAGCCGTTGATGTTTATATTATTGTCGGATATGGAATTAAGATATCTGAAGTAGCTAAGAATTTAAAAGAAAAAGTGAAATACAACCTAGAAACAATGCTTGGGACACCAGCTGGCACTGTTAATGTATATGTTCAAGGAATTAAAGTTCTAGATGACATTGAATAGGTAAGCTAGTTGGAGGGAAAACTTTTGAGCAAAGAATTAATTACAAAAAAAGAATTTTCAGATATGATTCGTGTGGCATCACATCGACTCGAGAAGAATGCTAAATTTGTTAACTCATTAAATGTCTTTCCGGTTCCTGATGGTGATACCGGTACTAATATGAGTTTAACGATTCAGAGTGGTTTTAAGGCCGTTAATGAGTCTGAGAGCGACAACGTTGGTATTTTAGGAAAAGCCTTAGCTAAGGGGCTATTAATGGGTGCCCGTGGAAATTCAGGGGTTATTACATCACAAATTTTCCGTGGTTTTTCAAAGAGTATTGAAAATAAAGATACTTTAAATGCCATGGATTTGGCTAAAGCCTTTGATGACGGTGTAAAAACAGCCTATAAAGCTGTTATGAAACCAGTTGAAGGAACAATTTTGACAGTAGCACGTTTTGGTGCTGAAGCTGCCATGAAGAAAGTTGAAAGTACTAATGACACTGTTGAGATTTTAAAAGCAGTTGTTAAAGGTTCTAAAGTCGGTCTTGAAAAGACACCATCACTTTTGCCAGTTTTGAAAGAAGTTGGCGTAGTGGATTCTGGTGGTCAAGGACTAGTTTTCATTTATGAGGGCTTTTTAGAAGGTCTAAGCGGTCAAACTAGTGGTGATGAAGAATATGTTCCAGATGAACGTGATATGGCTGAAATGGTCAATGCGTCCCATCATCAATCAGTTCAAGGACAATTCAATACTGATGAGATTCAAAATGGTTATTGTACCGAAATGATGGTCGAATTGGGTAAAGATCCTACTAGTGATGAGAAATTCAACAATGATACCTTACGTAATTACTTAGATACAATTGGGGATTCATTGATTTGTGTGGCTGATGACGAAGTAGTCAAAGTTCACGTTCACACTAATTATCCATATAAAGTTTGGGCAGCCGGTCGCAAGTATGGGGCTTTGAGCAAAATTAAGATCGATAACATGCGTTTGCAACATGAAACAATTGTTGAAGAAGACGAACCAGTTGCAGAACCTGAACAAAAACAAATCGATTACGCAGTTATTGCTGTCTCCTCTGGGGAAGGTTTAGCTCAATTATTTGAAAGTTTAGGTGTCACGCATATTATCAGTGGTGGTCAAACGATGAATCCATCAACCAATGACATCGTGGATGCAATTAACAAATCTAATGCTAAACGTGCGTTAGTGCTACCTAATAACGGAAATATCATCATGGCAGCCAAACAAGCGGTTGATTTAGTAGATATCCCGGTGGCTATTGTTGGCACGAAGACGATTTCTCAAGGAATGACAGCCATGCTTTCATTCAATCCTGAAGCAGATTTGGAAGAAAATGAAGAGAACATGGAAGATTCATTGGATACAGTTAAGAGTGGTCAAATCACTCAAGCAATCCGTGATACAGAAATTGATGGTTTGAAGATCACTAAAGGTCATTACATGGGAATCGTCGATGGTAAAATTTTAGTAGATGATCCTGATATTGTTGCTGGAACTGAAAAAATGCTTGATAAGATGATCGATGAAGATAGCGAAGTTATTACTATCATGGTCGGTCAAGATGGAAATACTGAAGATGCTCAAAAGGTTGCAGATTACTTAGATGATAAATATTCTGACCTAGAGACAGAAATTCACCAAGGTGATCAACCAGTTTATCCATATTTGATTTCAGTTGAATAATTAAAAATTGAGGCAATGATGAAACAACAGTTTTGTCAGGCCTCTTTTCGTTCTAATCCAAAGAAAGGGGAAATTATGGATCTTAGAAAAGTATCATTAGCAACATTACCTTCGGTGGGGCCAAAACGTTTAGAAGCGTTGAAGTCATTAGGAATCGAGAATGTCTATGATTTGTTGTTTTATTTCCCGTTTCGTTATGAGGATATGGAAGCTAAATCTTTAGACGAAGCAGTTGATCAGGAAAAAATCTTACTCAAAGGCGTAGTTGCTAGTGATCCAGTTGTTTTTCGTTATGGCTATAAGAAAAATCGCTTGAATGTTCGCCTATTGGTAGAGAACGAATCGATCATGGTGACATTTTTTAATCAGCCTTGGTTAAAAGATAAGTTTGAAACAGGCCTCGATGTGGCTGTTTATGGCAAATGGAATGAAAACCGCCGAGCACTGACAGGAATTAAAGTAATTGATGTTAATAATGACGATTCGATTGATTCAGTTTATTCAGTCAATAAAAATATTCATCAAAAAACTTTAATAAATTTGATTAAAGTTGCTTTCGAAAAATACCATCAAGAAATTGAGACCGTCGTGCCAGATTATTTGCGGAAAAAGTATAAATTGTTAGATGATGAGGAAATTGTTGCTGGAGTACATTTTCCTAAGACACCTCAGCAGAGTGATGAAGCGCGTCGCAGTGCAAAATTTAGGGAGTTTTTCTTATTTCAATGTGGCTTGCAGAGTATCAAATTAGAAGATAACCAAAAGAATTTAGGTATTATCGAAAATTATGATAAAAAATTTATTCAACAATTTATTGCTGATTTACCGTTCACGTTAACTGATGCCCAACAAAAGGTCGTCAAAGAAATATTGGGTGATATGGATTCAGATCATCACATGAATCGACTTTTACAAGGGGATGTTGGTTCTGGAAAGACTATCGTCTCAGTAATTGCGATGTTAGCTTCGGTGACAGCGGGATTTCAAGCTAGTATTATGGCGCCAACTGAAATTTTGGCACAACAGCATTTTGATAAAATCAGCAAATTGCTAGCGCCATTAAAGATCCGTGTGGCATTATTGACCGGTTCACAAACTAAAAAAGAGCATGATTTTATTACTGAAGATATTGCTAGTGGAAAAACTAATATCGTGGTCGGAACGCATGCTTTGATTCAAGAGGGAGTTGATTTCAAAAATCTTGGTTTGATCGTCATTGATGAGCAACATCGATTTGGAGTCAATCAACGAAAGGCTATGCGGCAAAAAGGTGACAATCCGGATGTTTTAGCGATGACTGCCACGCCAATCCCGAGAACTTTAGCCATTACGACTTATGGGGACATGGATGTTTCAAGAATCGATCAGTTACCAGCTGGTCGAAAGAAAATTGAAACCTACTGGATTCGTAGTCAAAAGATTGAACAGATGTATCAATTTGTGGCTAAAGAATTATCCACTGGAGCTCAGGTTTATGTCGTGACGCCTTTGATCTCAGAATCTGAAAAAATAGATTTAAAAAACGCTGAATTGATTTATGATAAGTTTAATGAATTATTTGGTCAAAAATATCAAATTGGTTTGTTACATGGGCAAATGCCAAATGATCAAAAAGAAGCAGTGATGAATGATTTTGCCGACAAAAAAATCGATGTCTTAGTTTCAACGACGGTCATTGAAGTTGGGGTCGATGTTCCTAATGCTTCAGTGATGGTCATTTATGATGCCAATCGGTTTGGCTTGTCACAATTACATCAGTTACGTGGCCGTGTTGGTCGTGGAGAAAAGCAATCGTACTGTATTTTAATTGCTGATCCTAAAAATGAAGCTGCTTTAGAAAGAATGAAAATTTTAACATCAACTAATGATGGTTTCGTTTTGGCTGAAGCTGACTTGAAAATGCGTGGGGCTGGTGATTTATTGGGGAATCGTCAGTCAGGGTTGCCGGAATTTAAAGTCGGTAATCCAATCAATGACATTAATATTTTGGAAATTGCTCAAGAGGAAGCAACGAACTTATTTGAAAATGAATCTTTGATGAATAGTTCAGAAACTTTAAATTTACGGATGTTTATTAAAGATGAATTCGATCAATTAAATAATTTTGATTAGTGAGGAAATAAAATGAAAATAGCTGTCGATGCAATGGGTGGAGACAATGCTCCACAAGTGATAGTTGAAGGAATCGAACAAGCTCGTGATGAGTGGTCAGATCTAGAATTTGTACTGTATGGAGATCAAGCTCAAATTAAAGATTATTTGAAGGATGATACTCGAATTAAAATTGTCCACACTGATGAAGAGATTCTCGGTACGGATGAACCAGTTAAAGCAATACGTACTAAGAAAAATGCTTCAATGGTTTTGGCTGCTAAGTCAGTCAAAGATGGTGAAAATGATGCTTTATTTTCACTTGGAAATACTGGTGCTCTTTTAGCTGCAGGAATTTTTATCGTGGGAAGAATCAAACAAGTGTCACGCCCTGCTTTGATGCCAACCTTGCCAGTAACTAATTCTCCATTAGGAGTAAATATTTTGGATGTTGGAGCCAATGCAGAAGCTAAACCAGCATATTTACAACAATGGGCTATTATGGGGTCAATTTATGCACGAGACGTCAAGAAAATCGATAAGCCAAGAATTGCTCTTTTGAATAATGGGACTGAATACGACAAAGGTGACACACTTCATAAAGAAGCTTATCAATTATTGAAAAATACTGAAGGTATCAATTTTATCGGTAACGTTGAATCAAACAATATCTTAGCCGGTGTGGCCGACGTTATTGTTACGGATGGCTTTACTGGTAATGCTGCTTTGAAGGCTACTGAAGGTACAGCGACGATTCTTTTAAGTGAGTTGAAAGATGCCTTGCTAAATAATGGTATTTTTACTAAAATGGGTGCAGCTATCGTTTCGCCTTCTCTAAAGGGATTAAAGAAGATGTTTGATACTTCTCAAGCAGGTGGAGCAGTCCTTTTGGGTCTGAAGTCACCAGTTATCAAAGCTCATGGGGCAGCCGATGCTAAGACAGTCTTTTATACTGTTAAGCAGATTAATGATATGCTAAAGAACGATACGATTAATAAAGCAAATAAATATTTTGAACAAATGAATCCAGAAAAATAAGGAGATCTCCATGACAGAACAAGAAGTTTTTGATAAAATCGTTTCACTAATTGCTGATAAATTTGAGGTTGATGCTTCAACAATTACTAAAGAAACATCCTTCACAAAGGATCTTGATGCAGACTCAATCGACCTAGTTGAATTTGTACTTGAATTAGAAGATGCCTTTGGTTCAGAAATCCCTGACGACGATGCAGAAAAGATCACCACCGTCGGTGAGGCAGTTAGTTACATTTCATCACATCAAAAATAAGGCCGAATGGTCTTATTTTTTTATCCGGATAATTATTTAAGTGGAAAGTTTAGTATAATTAATATTATTGGAAAGGGGACACGTTATGTTAGATCCGAAATTCTTAGAGTTTTTAGATGAAAAATACGGAATTAAGTTTAACGATAAAAGTTTGGTTGAGAGAGCAATGACTCACTCGTCATTTGACAATGAGCACAAGGAGTTGGGAATTGGTGATTACGAGCGTCTGGAATTTTTAGGAGATGCCGTTTTGGAAATTAATATCTCTCGTTATTTATTTAAGAAATATCCTGAATTACCTGAAGGAAAATTGACTCGTTTGAGATCAGATATTGTGCGAACAGATAGTTTTGCACGTTTTGCAAAGGAAATTCAAATTGACAAGTACTTGTTGATTGGTAAAGGCGAAGAAAAACAAGGCGCTCGTCAAAGACATACCTTGCTTGAAGATATCTTTGAAGCCTTTAATGGAGCCTTGTACCTTGATCAAGGTAACGAAGTGGTCAATGATTTCTTGAAGAAAGTCGTTTATCCACACATCGATTCTGGCGAATTTTCAGAAGATACTGACTTTAAGACACACTTACAAGAAAAATTACAACAATCAGGTGAAGTCGAAATTGATTACAAAGTAATTGATGAAGAAGGTCCTGATCATGACAAGAAGTTCAAAGTTGAATTGATTGCCAATGGTAAAATTTTATCCAAAGGTCTTGGCTACAGTAAGAAGCATGCTGAACAGATGGCAGCCAAGCGCGCACTAGAGGAATTATAGGAGTTTATTTATGCCGTTAAAATCATTAACGATCAATGGGTTTAAGTCATTTGCTGATAAAACAAAGATTGATTTTACGAGTGGAATCACTGGTATCGTCGGACCCAACGGGAGTGGAAAATCAAATATTACTGAAGCAATTCGTTGGGTAATGGGTGAACAATCAGCAAAAAGCTTACGTGGAGACAAGATGGTCGATGTGATTTTTGCTGGTAGTGCGACTCGTCCTCAGATGAATCGTGCTGAAGTGATTTTAGAGTTTGACAATCACAATCATGAATTGAAATCGGCCCAAGATAATATTACGATCTGTCGCCGCTTGTTTAGAAATGGCGATACTGAATTTTTGATCAATAAAAAGGCTTGTCGATTGCGTGACATTACTGAATTATTTATGGATTCTGGGATGGGAAAGCAGTCATTTTCAATCATCTCTCAAGGTCGAGTTGAAGCTATTTTCAACAGCAAACCGACTGAAAGACGTAGTATCATTGAAGAATCCGCTGGAGTGTCACTTTTTAAGCAGAAGAAACAACAAGCTGAAAATAAATTGTCAGAAACGACGGATAACTTGCATCGTGTGTCTGATATTGTTTCAGAGTTATCTAAACAAGTCGAACCATTAAAAGAGCAAGCTAGTATTGCTCGAGATTATCAAGAACAAAAGAGCAAGTATGATAGTATCTATCAAAAAATCTTAACGATTGAAATCAAAGATTTGTCTTCACAAAAACATCAGATTGATAAAGAATTACGTGAAGTAAAATTGAGTGCTGAAAATATTGCCCAACAAGTTAAAATCGCTAATAAACAAGTTGAAGACAATAACCAAAAGATTCAACAACTTACGAAAAAAATCGACGAACAACAAAATAAATTGACTGATAATACACGAATTTTAGAAGTCTATAACGGAAAAGTTGCTGTAGCTGATGAGAGAAGTGGCTTTAATACTACCAGTCAAGCTTCTTTGAAGAAGCAGTTGTCAGATTTGTTAGAGCAGAAGCAAGCTAATCAGGAAAAATTAACTGCCTCTAGTCAAAAACTAGCTGATTGTAAGGCGAAAATCCAACAGTTTGAAAAGCAGCTGAAAGATGTTCAACAATTGAAGCAGAAGACACCGGCTGATATTTCTAAAAATATTGATCAATTGCGTGACGACTATGTCAATTTCTTACAGGATCAAGTTTCTAATAATAATGATCAAAAGTATTCTCAAAAGCAATTGGACCGAGTTCTTGCTTCTATTGCTGAACAAAATAAACAAGTGGCAGAAATCAATCAAAGTACTAAGGAATCACAATCTAAAGCTGATATTTTGCAGAAAAGAATTGCTGATTTGATAAGTGATAACAAATCTTTGATTGAACAAGATCAAACTCTCTCAAAACAAATTGAACAAATTACTGAAACTGGTAAGAAGGAAAATAGTAATTACTTAGCTATTTTGGAGGGCTTACAAGAAATTAAAGCGCGTAAAAAAGTGTTGGAAAACATGGAACAAGAGCACGCTGGTTTCTTTGAGGGCGCTAAGAATGTTTTAAATAATCAAGAAAAGTTGCCAGGTATTGTCGGTGCTATTGCTGAATTAATTTCTGTACCTAAAGATTATCAATTAGCAATTGAGACTGTAGTAAGTAATCAATTACAATCGATTGTTACAGAAGATGAGTCTGCAGCTAAAAAAGCAATTTCATTTTTGCGTCAAAGTCGTGGTGGACGGGCCACTTTCTTGCCGATCAATATCATTCGTCCTCGTGAGATCTACGCTAACGATTTGAACAAAGCCAAAGCAATCGCCGGTTTTGTTGGGGTCGCTAGTGATTTGGTAAAGTATGACCAAAAAGTTGGTAATATCGTTAAAAATATTTTAGGTAACTTATTAGTGGCTCAAAATATCGATGTTGCTACGAAAATTTCTGCAGCTGTGGCTCGTAAATATCGGGTGGTAACTTTAGACGGAAATGTTGTTAATGCTGGCGGATCTTTAACTGGTGGACAACAACGCCGAGTTAATTCCAATATTTTAACGAGAAAAGATGATCTAACGCAGTTAACAAAACAACTGTCACAAAAAGAATTATCACTTGATCAAAAGCAGCAAGAAGTTCAAGATTTACGGAATCAATTGATCAAACTAAATGCAGAAAAGAAAACTGCTGATGAAAAATTAGCTAGTTTTAATCAAGAAAAGAATCAATTAGAGAATTCGTTGTCAACTTATCAAAATGAAAAGAAACATTTTGATGAGCGTTTAACGATTGTTCAATATGGTTTGTCTAAAAATCAAACTGAAGCAAGTCAATTGCAACAAGATTTAGCGAAACAAACACAATTAGCAGAAAAAATTAAGCAAAATATTTCCCAAAATCAAGCAGAAATTGAACAGAAGCAAAAGTTACTAACTGATTTTGATGCAGAATTGAAATCGATCAATGAAAATGAACGTCAATTACAGA
The DNA here is from genome assembly GCF_036913615.1 of Companilactobacillus miaonis. Classification (NCBI taxonomy): domain Bacteria; kingdom Bacillati; phylum Bacillota; class Bacilli; order Lactobacillales; family Lactobacillaceae; genus Companilactobacillus; species Companilactobacillus miaonis. Next base: position 148,725 of record NZ_JAYKTX010000003.1, read on the forward strand.
CGCAACTGGCCGTCATTAAGAGTACTTTTGAAACTGCCTCGGTTCAAAACGATGAATTGAAATCAGCCGGTCAAAAACTTGATTTGCAATTGGATGATGTCAATCAACGTTTGAAGACCTTGGATTCAGAAAAAGACCAGTTGAATTTGAGTAATTCAGAAGTGAAAAAACGAATTGAAACGCTTAAAAAAGAAATCGCTCAACTTGAAAAGAGCCTGGCTTCTTTGAGAGAGCAACGTGAGCAACAACAAGCTTTGTCGAGTGATTTGAATAATAAAGCTCAGAGAAATTTTGATTTACAAAAAAATGCTTCTGATCAACAAGAAGGTTTAGCAATTAAGAATACCAAACTCTCCAATGAGATTAATAGTCGCCTTGATACGCTGTCTCAGGATTATCAAATGACTTATGAAGCTTCACTCTTAGAATTAAACAAAGGTGATTTTGATCCGCAACAGTTGCAAAAAGAAGCTCGCTTACTCAAAATGGGAATTGAAGAGTTAGGTGAGGTCAATTTGGCTGCTATCGCTGAATATGATAAGGTCAAAGATCGTTATGAATTCTTAACTCAACAGCAAAATGATTTATTGAAAGCTCGTGCTCAGTTGTTGGATACGATGGCAGAGATGGATAAGGAAGTAACGACTCGCTTTAAAAAGACTTTTGATGAAGTTGCCGCTGCCTTTGAAGTGATTTTTCCGGAGATGTTTGCCGGTGGTCGAGCCAAGTTAGTTTTGACGGAACCAGATAATTTGTTAGAAACTGGAATTGAGATCATTGCCCAACCACCAGGGAAGAAATTTCAACGTTTGAGTTTGTTGTCAGGTGGTGAAAAGGCTTTGACGGCAATCACTTTATTATTTGCCATTATCAAAGTTAAACCAGTTCCTTTCTGTATTTTGGATGAAGTTGAAGCTTCACTTGATGATGCGAATGTTTATCGTTTTGCTAACTATTTGAATCAATATGATGACAATACTGAATTTATCGTAATCACTCATCGTAAAGGAACGATGATGAATGTCAATCGCTTATACGGCGTCACGATGGAAGAGTCTGGTGTGTCATGCATGTTAAGTGTCGAAGTTAAAGGATAAGGAGTAAATTATGGGATTATTTGATCGAATTAAAAAAGCTTTTACGGGAAAAGATGATTCTAAAAAAGATGAAGAATTAGAAAAGAAATCCCAAGAAGCCCAAGCAACTGACCAAAACGAAGAATCTGATAAAACTTCATCTGAGTCAACTGAAACTAAAGTTACCGATAATGATGCAGGTACAGAAGAAAAGTCTGCTGAGTCAACGATTCAAAGTCATGAGGAATCTGAACCATCAAATGGACCAGAAGATTCTAATGAAGAGGATGAACCCGAGACAAAAGAAACTGAAATTAATGAGGAAATTCAGCAAGCAGAGCCTGAATCTGAAACAAAAGAAGCAGATACTACTAAATCAGATGTAGAAGCAGAACCTGCAGCTCAAGATGTACAAGCAGAGATTACAACACAAGAGGATGAATCCGAGTCTGAATCCGATTCTGAACCTAAGACTGATTCAAATGAAGATTCTAAAGAAAATTCAGAAGAACAGACATCGACGGAGCAAGCTGAAACAGAATCTAAAGATGATGTCAAAGAGTACGACGAAGGCTTAAAGAAGAGTCGCAATTCCTTCAGTGCTAGATTTAATCGTTTCTTAGCTAATTTCCGTAGTGTTGATGAGGACTTCTTTGACGATTTGGAAGAATTACTGATTGAATCAGATGTTGGTTACGAAACAGCAATGCGAATTTCAGATGAGTTGCGTGAAGAAGTTAAATTAGAGAATGCTAAAAAGCGTTCTGACGTTTCAAATGTTATCGTGAAGAAATTAGTTGATATGTATGGTGAAGAAGGTAAGAATGAAGATAATACCTTGAGTTTTAGCCAAGATAAGACACCTACTGTTTTCCTATTTGTCGGTGTTAATGGTGCTGGTAAAACAACCACAATTGGTAAATTAGCTCATCGTTATCAACAAGAAGGTAAAAAAGTTTTACTAGCTGCTGGTGATACTTTCAGAGCTGGTGCAATTGAGCAATTGCAAGAATGGGGTAAACGTGTAGACGTGCCGGTTCAAGCAAGCAAAGCTCATACCGATCCTGCTTCAGTCGTTTACGATGCTGTTCAAAGGGCAGTTAATGAAGACTTTGATATTCTGTTGGTCGATACGGCTGGACGTTTACAAAACAAAGAAGGATTGATGCGTGAGCTAGAAAAAATTAAGCGAGTCATTACCCGTGAATTACCTAACGCACCTCAGGAAGTCCTTCTAGTTTTGGATGGGTCAACTGGTCAAAATGCTTTGAGTCAAGCTAAACAATTTAATGAAACGACAGATGTTTCGGGAATTGTTTTGACAAAACTTGATGGTAGTTCTCAAGGTGGAATCGTATTGGCAATTAGAAATGAATTACACATTCCGGTCAAACTAGTTGGTCTTGGTGAACAGATGGATGATTTACGCGATTTTGATCCAGAGAAATTTATTTATGGACTATTCAAAGAGCTGATCGTTGGGTCTTCAGATAAATAATGAATATTGACGAAACAACTCGCGTGAATTTACTGTATAATTTTTACAGTTCACTTTTGACCAAGAAGCAGAGTCGCTACATTGATTTATATTATGTAGAAGATTTTTCGCTGAGTGAAATTTCTGAACAATTGGACGTTTCTAGACAAGCTGTTTTAGATAATTTGCATCGATCAATCAATCTTTTAGAGTCATTTGAAAAAGAATTAGGCTTGATTGAAAAAACGGTTGAAATCGATGATATTGCTGACAAATTACGGACAATTGTTGAGAATAAATATGCAGATGATAAAGAATTGTTAGATTTAGTACAGAGAATTACAAAAATTAATGAGAAATAGGAGTTAAATATGGCTTTTGAAGGATTAAGCGAACGCTTGCAAAAAGTTTTCTCTTCTTTAAAGGGAAAAGGAAAACTTTCTGACGAAGATATTCGTAAAGTTATGCGTGAAGTACGTATGGCCTTGCTGGAAGCGGACGTTAACTTTGATGTTGTTAAAAGTTTCGTTAAAACAGTAAGAGAACGTGCTCTAGGCGCCGAGGTAATGGAAAGTTTGACTCCATCACAACAAGTTATCAAAATTGTTGATGAAGAGTTAACGAAGTTGATGGGACAAGAAGCTGTTCCATTGAACAAAGCTCCACATATACCGACGATCATCATGATGGTTGGTCTTCAAGGTGCTGGTAAGACTACGACTGCTGGTAAGTTAGCCAACCGTTTGAAGAAAAATGATAAAGCTCGTCCTTTGTTTATTGCCGGAGACGTTTATCGTCCAGCTGCAATCGAACAATTAAAGACGATTGGTCAGCAACTAGATATTCCAGTTTATGATGAAGGTACTGATCATGATCCGGTCGAGATTGTTAAAAATGGTCTAGCAGTTGCGGCCGAAAACAAGAATGATTATGTCATTATTGATACGGCTGGTCGTCTTGAAATTGATGAGCAATTGATGGAAGAACTTCAAAAAATTAAAGACCTAGCACATCCAAACGAAATTTTGTTTGTTGCCGATTCGATGACTGGTCAAGTAGCTGCTAAAGTTGCCCATGGTTTTGATGAACAATTAGATATCACCGGTGTCGTTTTGACTAAGTTGGATGGTGATACTCGTGGTGGTGCTGCGCTTTCAATTCGTTCCGTGACCGGTAAACCAATCAAATTCATCGGACAAGGTGAAAAATTAGATCAATTAGATGTTTTCCATCCTGATCGTATGGCTAACCGTATTCTCGGCATGGGTGACATGTTGACTCTGATCGAAAAAGCCCAAACCGATTACGATGAAAAGCAAGCTAAGCAAGTTGCTGAAAAGATTCGTGAAAATAGTTTTGACTTTAATGATTTTATCGATCAAATGGATCAAATCCAAAAAATGGGACCACTTGACGAGTTGATGAAGATGATCCCTGGAATGGCAAATAATCCTCAATTAGCTAATATCAATATTGGTGAGAAGGATATTGCCCATTTAAAGGCAATCGTTTACTCAATGACACCTCAAGAGCGTGAAGATCCGGACTTGTTGAATCCATCTAGAAGACGTAGAATCGCTAAAGGTTCAGGTCAAAGTGTGCAAAATGTTAATCGGATGATCAAACAGTTCAAGCAATCACGCGATATGATGAACAAGATGAGTAAAGGTAACATGGCTGGTATGGATCAGCTAATGGGTAATGGTATGCAAGGTCGTCTTGGTAAGATGGCCATGCATTCGATGGTTCGAAAGAGTAAAAAACGTAAGAAGAAGCGTTTAAAGAAGATCAAACGTTTTAAATCATAAAAAAATTAGCAGTGTAAAGAAAAAAACTTTACACTGCTGTTTTTTTTGTGTATACTAACAAAGTTAAGTATTTAGGAGGAAACAAACATATGTCAGTTAAAATCAGAATGAAACGTATGGGTAGTAAGTTAAGACCATTTTATAGATTAGTTGTTGCAGACTCACGTGCACCACGTGATGGCCGCTTTATCGAACAAGTTGGTTACTACAACCCAATTTCACAACCAGAAGAAATCAAATTAGACGATGACAAGATCGTTGAATGGTTGAATAAAGGTGCTCAACCTTCAGATACTGTTCGTCACTTGTTGAAACAACATGGTATTATGCAAAAGTTCCATGAAAGCAAATATTCAAAATAGTAATTTTGGTGGGACCAGATAAAACATTGTTTTGTCAGGGTCCTATTTTATTTATCACGGAGGGAAAATGGCCGAAAAATTATATCGAGTTGGTACTATCGTCAATACGCATGGTATTAAAGGTGAATTAAAAGTCGTTCCAATTACAGATTTTCCAGCAGATCGTTTTAAAGCGGGTGCTAAACTTTATATTAAGCAAGCTAGTTCAAAAATTGAATTTGTCGTTGAATCAGCACGACCACATAAGAATTTCTTTTTATTGAAATTGAAAGGTTACGACAATATCAATGACGTTGAGAAGTACGTCAAATCGGAAATATTTGCGGATGAGGAAATATCAACACCGCTCAACGATGGTGAATTTCTTTATAAGCAGATTATTGGTTTGACCGTGATTGATCAAAAATTAGGTGAGATTGGTAAAGTTACTGAAATCATGGAGCTAGGTCCCAATGATGTTTGGGTCGTAAAAGGAAACAAGTATAAGGAAGTTTTGCTTCCTTATATTGATGATGTAGTTAAGAATGTCGACCTCGAAAAAGAAATTATCGAAGTCGAAATACCGGATGGATTGATAGATTAATGGATATTACAATTTTAAGCATTTTTCCAAGAATGTTTCAGGCGTTAAATGAATCTTTAATAGGCAAGGCTCAAGAAAAGGGATTAGTAAATATCGATGTAGTAGACTTTCGAGATTTTACGACCAATAAGCAACATCACGTTGACGATACTACTTATGGTGGTGGAGCAGGGATGTTGTTACAAGCCCAGCCGATTTATGATGCGATGGATTACGTTGAAACAAAAAAGCCAGGTAAAAAAAGAGTGGTTTTGCTAGATCCAGCTGGTAAGACTTTCGATACTAAAATGGCTCGCGATTTTGCTAAAGAAGATCAATTAGTTTTTATTTGTGGTCATTACGAAGGTTTTGATGAACGAGTCAAAGATTTGGTGACTGATGAAGTTTCAATTGGTGATTACATTTTGACTGGTGGCGAGTTACCAACGATGAGCATGATCGATGCTACGTTGCGATTTGTTCCTGGAGTCTTAGGAAATTCTTTTTCAGCTGAAGAAGAATCTTTCTCTAATGGTTTATTAGAGTATCCACAATATACTAAACCAGCTGATTTTCGTGGTAAAAAGGTTCCCGAAGTACTAACGAGTGGGGATCATGAAAAAATCCGTCTTTGGCGTCTGACACAAGCTCTTAAAAAGACTTTAGAACGTCGACCAGATTTGTTGGAACAAGCTGAGTTGACCGATGAAGAAAAGAAGCTAATACGTGAAATTCGTCAAAATATATAGTTTACAATTAAGTCCAAATAAAGTATCATATTAAGAGTGTTTGGACACATATTAACGATATTCCGCTGTATGTCAGAGATATATAAGAGTGTCGAACAGGGAGAAATTATTTATGAATAAACTTATTCAAGATATTACTAAAGAACAACTACGTTCTGATATTCCTGATTTCCGTAGTGGTGACACAATTCGTGTACATGCTAAGGTTGTCGAAGGTAGTCGTGAACGTATCCAATTATTCGAAGGTGTCGTAATTAAGAGACATGGTGCAGGTATTAGTGCTACATATACTGTACGTAAGATGAGTAATGGTGTTGGTGTTGAGAGAACATTCCCATTAAATACACCACGTGTTGAAAAGATCGAAGTTATCAGATATGGTCGTGTACGTCGTAGCAAGCTTTACTACCTACGTGATCGTAAAGGTAAGGCTGCTCGTATTAAGGAACGTCGTCGCGACATCTAAAATACGTCTAGCAAAAAACTCTAGCCAATTTTGGCTAGAGTTTTTTTATTAACTTAGTTTAATAATTGATTGTAAAATTCTAGGTACCATTCTTCTTTTGAGAGACCAATCACTTTAGTGATACTAGTGTTTCTTGGTTCGGGAATACTCATCATGTTTTTAGGTTGAACGACAGCTAAAGCTGCTGCTTTAACGGTGAATCCGTGGGTCACACAAATTAATTTTTCGCCCGGGTACTTCTTTAATAGATTCCTCTAAAAAATCTCTTACACGGTCAATAACATCTGTAAATGACTCTCCTTGATGGGCATATTGGTTATAACTTGGTAAAGCGTCATTCCAGTATTCGTTATAGGCATCAGGATACTTCTTTCTTAAGTCGGCATTCTTTTGACCGTCCCATTCACCATAAGAAATTTCTCTCAGTCGGTTATCCAAGGTGATGGGTAATTGATATTTTTGATTAAGGATTTTTGCCGTCTGTTGGGCTCTTTGTAAGGGACTGCAAATGATTCGATCAGCAAAGCTGATATCAAAATGCTTAGCTAAATTTTGAGCTTGTTGTTGGCCTTTCTTAGTTAAATAGGTGATTTCTGTATTAATATTGCCTTGCTTCATTTTTAAAACATTGGCTTGAGTCTGTCCGTGACGGATCAGAAAAAATTCTGTCATATTTCCTCCAAAAGAAAAAGCCACTCGAATAAGTGGCTAGATTTATTAAAAAATTTGGGAACGATAGAGACCAACAACTTTTCCGATAATTTCAACATTGTCGAGAATAATTGGATCCATCGTATCATTTTCCGGTTGTAGGCGGTAATGTCCATTTTCTTGATAGAATCTCTTACATGTTGCTTCAATGTCTTCAGTCATAGCAATCACAATTTCACCGTTATTGGCAAAATTTTGCTCATGAACGATTACGTGATCACCATCATAAATACCACAGTTGATCATACTTTCACCGTGAATCTCTAACATGAATAATTCGCCTGATTCACGATTTAGGTCAGGTGGTAGCGGAAAATAACCGTCAGGGTTTCTTTCCGCTGTAATGGGTTGACCAGCAGCAACGGCACCTAATATTGGAATCTCTTCCGGTTTAATACCGATTGATGCCAAACCTTCCTGAGTTAATTCAATAGCTCTAGGTTTAGTAGGGTCACGTTTGATATAACCCTTTTTCTCTAATCGAGATAAATGGCCATGAACAGTTGAAGTGGAAGATAAGTCAACTAAATCGCAAATCTCCCTAACTGTGGGTGGGTAACCATGATCATCTAAATAATCATGAATACATCTCAGAATTTGTGACTGTTTAGAACTTTCAGCTTTTGACATTAGAACACCTCATTGTTAATATCTTAATTAGATTGTATCAAAATATGAATGCAAGTTCAAACAAGTGTTCGATATAATGAGAGGGAAATGTAATTATGGACGAACAAAAAGAATTGCTCAAAAAAATCAACGAGTTGGCACACAAGGCTAAAGCTGGTACTATTACTAAAGAAGAAGAGGATCAGCAAGCCCAGTTGCGGAAAGAATATTTGAAGAATTTCCGAGCAAGTTTTAGATCACAAATTGAGATGTTGAGAGTCTTTGACAAACAAGGAAATGAAGTTACCCCAGAAAAAGTTCGTGAGATTCAAAGAAAAAAGGGATTACGTGACGATTAGTACTTTCAATTAGTAACTTTTTTTTGTAATATTAGTAGATGTATGGAAAGGGTGAAACATAAATGGGAACAACAATTATCGTTGGTATTCTAGCCTTATTAATTGGCCTCGTCGGCGGATTCTTTATTGCCAGATGGTATATGAAGAAATATTTCCAAGACAATCCACCAATCAGTGCGGATATGATTAAGCAAATGATGGCTCAAATGGGACAAAAGCCTTCACAAAAGAAACTTAACCAATTAATGAGTACTATGAAAGCATCACAAAAAAAGAAATAGATTAAAAAATTTTAGGCAGTATACATATTTTTATATGTATGCTGCTTATTTTTTTGTCCAAAAAATCAATAGTTCGTTAATAAAACAAATAAATAATAATAAATACTAAAACAATCTAAATGTAAGCGATAAATACGAATAATAAGCTAAATATTTTAAATTAAATACGTGTTTTTGTTGAAAGAATTTTAATTACTTGATAGAATTTGGGTACCAAGGATAGAAAGGTGGAAAACCAATGAGTGATGTAGCAGTAGTTATGGGCTCAATCTCTGACTTGAAAGTTATGCAAAGTACTATTGATCTTTTGAAAGAACTTCAAGTCACTTACACGGCTAAGGTGATTTCGGCACACCGGACGCCACAAGAAATGTTAGATTTTGCTAAAAACGCCAAATCTGATGGTTTCAAAGTAATTATCGCTGGTGCAGGAGGAGCGGCACATTTGCCGGGAATGCTCGCCTCTTCAACTAGTCTGCCAGTGATTGGTGTTCCAGTACCGTCTAAGTATTTAAAAGGGATGGATTCTTTACTATCAATTGTTCAAATGCCGGCTGGTGTACCAGTTGCAACCGTTTCGATTGGCGAAGCGGGTGCAAAAAATGCGGCAATTCTAGCTACTAAAATTTGTGGATTGAGTAATGAGGAATACACTGCTTCGTTGAATAAATATGTCCAAGCAATGCATGATAGTTCGTTAGAAAGTGGGAAAGATCTTGAGTAAAACAATTTTACCAGGAGCAACGATTGGGATTATCGGTGGTGGTCAACTTGGTCAAATGATGGCCTTTTCAGCAAAAGAAATGGGCTACAAAGTCATCATTTTAGATCCAACGCCAAATTGTCCAGCGGCTCAAGTTTCAGATGACCAAATCGTTAGCAACTATGATGATTTAGAAAAATTGATTGAATTAGCTAAACGTTGTGATGTGTTGACTTACGAATTTGAAAATGTTGATGCGGAAACAATTGATGAAGTTAAAAAATATACCCAAGTTCCTCAAGGAACGAAGGCGTTAAGTATTACACAAAATCGAATTTCCGAAAAAAACTTTATTGAAAAATCAGGCTTTGCGGTCGTACCACATGCTGAAATTGAAAATATTTTTGAATACCATCGAGCAGTTGAAAATTTGGGTGCTCCAGTAATCGTTAAGACGATTCGAGGCGGCTACGATGGTAAAGGGCAAATTCTAGTCAATGATCCAAAAAAAGCTTGCTTTGCTGATATTGAACGTTTATTGATGAGCGGAACTTGTATCGTTGAAAAGAAAATCGATCTTCAAAAGGAAGTTTCAGTTGTTGTTGCGGCTAACAGTGATGGTCAGACTTCAATTTTTCCAGTAATTGAAAATGTCCATCGTGACAATATTTTGCATCTCAGTAGTTGTCCAGCAATGATTAGTTCAAAATCGCAAGCCCATATTTATCAAGTGGGTGAACAATTAGCACGTAATTTAGAGTTGGTTGGAACGATGTGTATTGAATTCTTTATTTCGACTGATGACCAAGTTTATGTTAATGAAATAGCTCCAAGACCACATAATTCAGGTCATTTGACGATTGAAGCTTGCAACATCTCGCAATTCGATGCACATATTCGTGGCGTTTGTAATTTAGCCATGCCAAAAATCGAATTACTCAAACCAAGTGTGATGGTTAATTTATTAGGACAACATTTGGAAAATGCCAAAAAAGAATTAAATCAACATCCAGAATGGCATTTCCATGATTATGGAAAAGATGAAATTAAACATAATCGTAAGATGGGTCATATCACGATCTTGACCGATGACCTAGAAAAAACGAAACAAAGTATTGATCAAAATAAAATTTGGGATGTGTAAAGATGGCTAAATTATTGTACGAAGGTAAAGCAAAAAATGTTTACGAAACTGACAAAGCAGACGAAGTGTTGATGGTTTATAAGGATCAAGCCACTGCTTTCAATGGCAAGAAAAAAGAAATTCTACCTGGTAAGGGAGTTTTGAATTGCCAAATCTCAGTTTTAGTTTTTGATTACTTGATTAAGCAAGGGATTAAAACTCATTTGATCAAAACTTTGTCAGATCACGAACAACTAGTTAAAAAAAGTGAAGTTTTCCCTTTGGAAGTAGTTGTTAGAAATATTGCTTCTGGTAGCTTAGTTAAAAAATTTCACGTTGAAAATGGTATGAAATTGCGTGAACCAATTGTTGAATTTTATTACAAGAGTGACGCATTAGATGATCCCTTTATCAATGACTCGCAAGTACATGCTTTAGCAATTGCTGATAAAGAGGAAATTAATTACATCAAAGAACAAGCATTGAAAATCAATCAACTATTGATTTCTTTCTTTGCTGAAAGTGATTTTGATTTAGTTGATTTCAAACTAGAATTTGGAAAAGTCGCTGGTGAAATTGTTTTAGTAGATGAATTCTCACCAGATAACTGCCGCTTATGGGACAAGAGAAGCCATCATTCGATGGATAAAGATGTTTTTCGTAAGCACGAAGGTGATTTAGTTAAAACATATCAAGAAGTCTTAGAACGACTAACAAACCACTAGGAGAGAATAATGAAATTAGTAAAAGTATATGTGACCCTCAAACCATCAGTTTTGGATTCCCAAGGAGAAGCTATTAAGTCAGCCGTTCATTCAATGGGGTATGACCAAGTTGAAAAAGTTTCTATGGGTAAGTATTTTGAATTACATTTTCAAGATTACGAAAATTTGGAAAAAGATGTCGATGCAATTTGTGATGAATTGTTGACTAATCCTAATATAGAAACTTATCGTTACGAAATTTTGGAGGAAAAATAAATGAAGTTTGCCGTAGTTAATTTTCCTGGTTCTAATTGTGATATGGATCTTTTTTATGCTATTAAAGATGGTATCAAGCAGGACGTTGAATTAGTTGATTATCGTCAAACTAGTTTAGTCGGCTTTGATGGGGTATTGATTCCAGGTGGCTTTTCTTATGGTGATTATTTAAGAAGTGGTGCAATTGCCGTTCACGCACCAATTATTTCAGAAATTATTCGTTTTGCTAATGAAGGCAAAATAGTTTTAGGAATCTGTAACGGATTCCAAATTTTAACGGAATTACATCTCTTACCAGGGGCATTGATTCGTAATGAAAAAGGTCGTTTCATTTGCGAGACCGTGACTTTAGAAGTAGAAAATGTTGAAACACCTTTTACAAATCAATATCAATTGGGTGAACAAATGAGAATTCCAATTGCTCACGGTGAAGGTCGTTATTTCTGTGACGACAAAACTTTAAATGAATTAAAAGAAAATAATCAAATTGCTTTCAAATATACGGAAAACGTCAATGGTAGTGTTGATAGGATTGCTGGTGTAACTAACAAGCAAAAAAATGTTCTAGGGATGATGCCTCATCCAGAGCGAGCAATTGAAGATGTTCTCGGTTCTGATGATGGTTTGAAGTTATTTCAATCAATAATCAATTATCAAGTAAGGGTGAATAATTAATGACTGAACCTACTGCAAAACAAATTAAAGATTCAAAATTGTATCAACAATGGGGATTAAGCGAATCAGAATACGATTTGATCAGTGAAAAGATTCTAAAAAGACTACCTAATTATACTGAGACGGGTCTTTATTCAGTAATGTGGAGTGAACATTGTTCGTATAAGAATTCAAAAAAGGTTCTAAGAAAGATGCCTAATAAGAGTTCTCGAGTTTTGGCTGGCCCAGGTGAAGATGCTGGTATTCTCGATATTGGTGATGGTCAAGCAGTTGTTTTCAAGGCTGAAAGTCACAACCATCCTTCAGCGGTGGAACCTTATCAAGGTGCAGCAACTGGTGTCGGAGGAATTATTAGAGATATCTTCTCAATGGGCGCTCAACCGATTGCTTTACTGAACAGTTTAAAATTTGGACCTTTGGATAACGGTAAGACAAAACATTTAGTTGATGAAGTCGTTGCCGGTATCGGTGGTTATGGAAATTGTATCGGTTTGCCAACAGTTGGTGGTGAAGTATCTTTTGAAGATTGTTATGAAAATAATCCTTTAGTTAATGCAATGTGTGTCGGCTTATTGAATAAAACTGACTTTAAACATGGGACAGCTAGTGGTAATGGTAATTTGATCGTCTACGTTGGTGCCAAAACTGGTCGTGATGGAATTCATGGTGCAACTTTTGCCTCAGATGAATTTACTGATACTAAAAATAAACAACGTTCAGCGGTACAAGTCGGTAATCCTTTTATTGAAAAATTGTTGATGGATGCTTGTGTTGAAATAATTGATCAACATCCTGATTGGGTTTTAGGAATTCAAGACATGGGTGCTGCAGGATTAGTTTCTTCAACTGCTGAAATGGCTTCTAAAGCCGGTAGTGGTTTAGTTTTGAACCTCGACAACGTACCACAGCGTGAAACTGAAATGTCGGCTTATGAAATGATGCTTTCAGAATCACAAGAGAGAATGGTTCTTTGTATCAAACCTGAATTTGAAGCTGAAGTATTGAACTTTTTCAAACATTTTGAACTCGATGCAGTTGTTATTGGACATGTGACTGAAGATAAGCAATATAAAATTTATCATCAAAATAAATTAGTGACTGATATTCCTGTCGATAGTTTGACTGAGATGGTTCCTGAATACGATCGACCAGAAGTTGAACCAGCTAGAATTAAAGCGGATAAAGATTATCATTTTGTCCCCGTGATCAATTCACTAAGTGACACTTGGCTAGATATGTTAAAACAACCTAACATCGCTAGCAAAAAACATTTTTACCAAACATATGATTCTCAAGTGCGAGCAAATACTTTAGTTTGTCCTGGTAGTGATGCAGGTGTAGTTCGGATTCGTGGCACTAAAAAAGCCATCGCAATGACAAACGATAGCAATTCAAAATTCGTTTATTTAAATCCATTTGTCGGTGGTCAAATTGCGGTAATGGAAGCAGCTCGAAATATTGTTGCAAGTGGTGGTTTGCCAATTGGTTTAACAGATTGCTTGAATTACGGTAATCCCGAGAATCCCGAAGTGTTCTTTGAACTAGATAAGTCAGTTGAAGGAATTGCTTCTGCTTGTGAGAAATTAGATACGCCAGTAATTTCTGGTAATGTGTCACTCTACAATGAATACAACGATGAGGCCATTTATCCAAGTCCAATGGTCGGGATGGTTGGCTTGATTGAAAATTATGATCATGTAACGACCATTGCATTCAAAGAAAGTGGCGACTTAATTTACTTAATTGGTGAAACTAACGATGATTTTAATGGATCAGAAATTCAAATGTTACAAGAAAAACAAATCAAAGGTGATTTACGTAATTTAGATTTAGATCAGGAAAAAAATCATCAAGAACTTGTTTTAAAGGCTATCCAACAAGGTCTGATTACGAGCGCTCACGATCTTAGTGAAGGTGGATTGGCAGTAGCTTTATCAGAAGCTAGCTTTGAAAATCAATTAGGTTTTGAGATTCAAACCGATTTATCATCTGCACAGCTATTTTCAGAAACACAATCTCGCTTTATCGTGACTGTTAAAGCAAAAGATAAGGATAAATTTGAAGCAATGAGCTCAGATCTAACCTTGTTAGGTCAAGTAATTGCTGATCCTAAATTTAAAGTAACAACTAAAGATGATTCAGTTGTAATCGATGCAAACAAGGCATCTAAAAATTGGAAAGAGGCGATAACGTGTTTGATGAAGTAAAAAGTTTAAATGAAGAATGCGGTATTTTTGGTGTTTGGGGTGCTGATAACGCTAATTATTTAACTTATTTAGGACTTCATAGTTTGCAACATCGTGGCCAAGAGGGTGCTGGAATCGTCGCTAATGATAGAAAAAAATTGCGTGCTTACCGTAATTTAGGATTGTTGACACAAGTATTTTCTAAGCCAGAATATTTGAATGATCTAGTCGGTGATTCTGCCATTGGACACGTTCGTTATTCCACTGCTGGTGAAAATAAAATTGAAAATGTTCAACCTTTACTATTTGATTTTACTGATAATCAAATTGCTTTAGCTCACAATGGTAATTTGACTAACGCCATTACTTTGAAAAAAGAATTAGAGAAAAGTGGTCATATTTTCAAATCTAGTTCTGATTCAGAAGTACTCTTGCACTTGATCATGCAGTCTAAAAAAGAAACTTTTCATGATCGAATGGTCGAAGCACTTAACAAGATTCAAGGTGGCTTTGCATACTTGCTGTTAACTAAAGAGGCAATGTACGTTGCGTTAGATTCACATGGATTCCGTCCTATTTCAATTGGAAAACTAGAGAATGGTGCTTATGTAGTAGCTAGTGAGACTTGTGCCTTGGATGCCGTTGGAGCAACTTTTGTCCGTGACGTTCAACCTGGAGAGTTGATTACAATTTCTGATTCAGGGATGCAAATTGATCATTGGACCACAAAGACACAATTAGCGATCTGTTCAATGGAATTTATTTATTTTGCCCGTCCAGATTCCAATATTTTGGGAATCAATGTTCATTCGGCTAGAAAACGTATGGGAGCCAATTTAGCTAATGAATTTCCGGCACCTGGAGATATTGTCGTCGGAGTACCAAATTCATCGCTTTCTGCTGCTAGTGGATATGCTGAAGCTAGTGGATTGCCATATGAAATGGGTTTGATCAAAAACCAATACATGGGTCGTGAATTCATTCAACCAACTAAAGAGTTGCGTGAAAAGAGTGTTCGACAAAAATTAGCTGCCGTTAAAGGGGTTGTGGCTGGCAAGCGCGTCATCTTGGTTGATGATTCGATTGTTCGTGGAACAACTTGTGCTTATATCGTTCAACTGCTGAAAGAAGCTGGAGCAACTGAAGTTCACCTCCGGATTGCTTCACCAAGATTCATGCATCCATGCTTTTACGGCATCGACATTCAAGAAAAAAGTGAATTGATAGCTGCTCATAAGAGTATTGATGAAATGAATCAGATCTTTGGTTCTGATTCCT
This sequence comes from Companilactobacillus miaonis, assembly GCF_036913615.1. Classification (NCBI taxonomy): domain Bacteria; kingdom Bacillati; phylum Bacillota; class Bacilli; order Lactobacillales; family Lactobacillaceae; genus Companilactobacillus; species Companilactobacillus miaonis. Next base: position 164,130 of record NZ_JAYKTX010000003.1, read on the forward strand.
TACGTTTCTTGAGTGAAGAAGGTTTGATCGATGCGATTGGATTAAATGCTGATGCACCATATTCAGGCTTAGATATGTCGTACTTTAATGGCGATTATCCAACTTACTTGTACGATTATGAGTCTAAAAAATAAGGAGGCAGATTATGTCTAATCCCTATCAAGATGCTGGCGTAAACGTCGAATCAGGATACAAAATTTCCAAATTTGTAAAAAAAAATACCAACAATCGCAGTATTGGTAATTTTGGTGGTGTTTATGAAATACCTGAAGGTTATCAACATCCAGTGTTGGTTTCTAGTGATGATGGTGTCGGAACAAAATTATTATTAACGAATGAATCTAAGAAATGGGACACTATTGGGATTGATTGTGTTGCTATGTGTGTCAACGATATTTTGGCACAAGGTGCAATTCCGCAGTATTTTCTTGATTATATTTCAACCGGGAAAGTTGATGAAAAGATTGAGGAAATTTTGAAGGGTGTTATCAATGGCTGCCAGCAAGCCAATGCAGCTTTAATTGGTGGTGAAACAGCTGAAATGCCTGGTGTTTATAGTCCCAGTGATTATGATATTGCCGGTTTTGCGGTTGGTATTTGTGAAAAAGAAGATTTATTAAAACCAGAAAAAGTTCACGAAAATGATGTTCTAATCGGCATTAAATCTAGTGGAATTCATTCAAATGGTTACTCATTAGTACGAAAGATCTTCTTTCAAGAGCATCAATTTACCACTGAAACGGTTTTACCAGAATTACCACATCAAACTTTAGGTGATGTACTATTAACGCCAACTAAAATTTATACATCTGAACTAGTGCCACTTTTACAAGAAAAATTAGTTCACGGAATTGCTCATATTACTGGTGGTGGATTTTTTGAGAATGTTCCAAGAATTTTACCTGAAAATCTTGCTGCTGAGATCAATTTTGATGTTTGGCCAGTCTTACCAATTTTTGATGTTTTACAAAAATATGGAAAAATTGAAACAATCGACATGTATCACATCTTTAATATGGGTCTAGGAATTGTTTTAGCAGTTGATCCAAAGGATGAACTGAAAGTATTACAACAATTGAATCAAAAACAAACTTTGGCCTATACGATTGGGTCAGTTGTAGCTAAAGAGTCAGAAAGTCTGATTTTGAAAGGGGACAAACTGTGAGAGTAGCGGTCTTTGCTTCAGGTAATGGCACAAATTTTGAAACCATTGCCGGATCAGACGAATTAAAGAAATTAGGCCTTGAAATTGAGTTGTTAGTTTGTGATCAACCACAGGCCAAAGTAATTAAAAGAGCGGAAAAATACCACATTCCGGTTTTTGTTAACCAATTAGCTGACTATGAGAATCGTGGAGCTTATGAACAAGCAATCGTTGAAAAATTGAAACCTTTAAAGATCGATTATATTTTTCTGGCCGGTTATATGCGTGTTGTTACACCGGTTTTATTGAGCCAGTATCCTAATAAAATAATCAATATCCATCCATCGCTTCTGCCGAAATTTTCCGGTCTTGAAGCAATTCATCGAGCATTCGTTGCTAATGAACCAGTGACAGGCGTGACGATTCATTACATTGATGAAGGTGTTGATACTGGACCAATTATTAAACAATCAAAAGTTGTCAGATTAAAAAATGATACTGAGGAAAGTTTGGAAGCAAGAATTCACCAAACTGAACATCAAATGTATAAAGAAGTCATTGCTAATTTATTAAAAGGGGTAAGTAAAAAATGAGAAGAGCTTTAATTAGTGTATCCGATAAAACTGGTGTCGTAGAATTTGCCAAAGGTTTGATTGCCAATGGCTTTGAAATTGTTTCAACTGGTGGTACATATAAAAAGTTACAAGAAAATGGTGTTAAAGTAACTGAAATCGATGAAATTACTAATTTTCCAGAAATTTTGGATGGACGAGTTAAAACACTGCATCCAATGGTTCATGCTGGGCTTTTAGCCAAACGTGACAATCCCGAACATATGAAAACTTTGGAAAAATTAAATATTCACACTATTGATCTAGTTTGTGTCAATTTATATCCGTTCAAAGAGACAATTTCTAAAGATGGTGTTACACCAGCTCAAGCAATTGAACAAATTGATATTGGTGGACCATCAATGATTCGTTCTGCTTCGAAGAATTTCAAGAGTGTTTACGTTGTAATTGATGCCAGTGACTATCAAACTGTTTTAACAAGCATTGAATCAGGCAATGATGATCTAGTTTTGAGACAAAAATTGGCTGCGAAAGCTTTCCGTCACACAGCTGAATATGACAGTATTATTGCTCATTACTTATCTGACTTGAACCATGAAGAATTCCCCGACGTTGAAGTTTTAGGCTACGACTTCCATCAAGAATTGCGCTATGGTGAAAACTCTCATCAAAAGGCAGCCTTTTATCAAAGTGCTCTTCCTAGTGCTTATTCAATTGCTTCTGCCAAGCAACTTCATGGCAAAGAATTGTCCTTTAATAATATTAAAGATGCGGATGCAGCTTTAAGAATTGTGGCTGACTTTGACAAACCTTGTGTTGCTGCCTTGAAGCACATGAATCCTTGTGGCGTCGGTATTGATGATGAATCAATTTATCAAGCTTGGCGTAAAGCATATACAGCAGATACTATGTCGATCTTTGGTGGGATTGTGGCTGTTAACCGTGAAGTTACTAAAGAAATTGCCGAAGAGATGCATAAGATCTTCTTGGAAATTGTCATTGCTCCAAGTTTTACTGATGAAGCTTTGGAGATCCTTGAAGCTAAAAAGAATATTCGCTTATTGACACTTGATTTCTCGAAGGCAAAAGATGCTGACAAGCATGAATACGTTTCAGTTATGGGTGGATTGTTAGTTCAAGAACGAGATACAACGGTTGATAAACTTGATGAATTTAAAGTTGTTACTGAAAAGGCCCCAACAGCTGAAGAAATGAAGGCATTATTGTTTGGTCAACAAGTAGTTAAACATGTGAAGAGTAATGCAATTGTTATTTCTACGACTGATAAGACTTTAGGAATTGGTGCCGGTCAGATGAATCGTATTGGTTCAGTGAAAATTGCCATCGAACAAGAAGAACAAGCTCAAGAACATAAGCCATTGATCATGGCATCGGATGCTTTCTTCCCAATGGATGACTGTGTTCAATATGCAGCAGAACATAACATTACAGCTATTATTCAACCTGGTGGGTCTATCAAAGATCAAGACTCAATCGATATGGCTAATAAGTTTGGTATCGCAATGGTCTTCACTGGTAGAAGACACTTTAAACACTAGAGAGGTCATTAAATGAAAATACTTGTAATTGGTTCCGGAGCACGTGAAGATGCAATTTGTAAATCATTGTTAAAAAATAAAGATAATGTAGTTTTTTGTGCCCCAGGTAATGATGGGATGAAGTTATCGAAAATCAAGACAATTGCTATCGACGAAAATGATTTTGAACATTTAGCTAAATTTGCTGAAACAAATGAGATCGATTTTTCAATCGTTGGTCCCGAAGAGCCATTGGTTAATGGAATTGTTGATTTCTTTAAAAATAAAAAGCTAAAGATCTTTGGTCCCAATCAAGAAGCAGCTCAGGTAGAAGGGTCAAAAACTTTTACTAAAAAAATCATGGCTGATGCTAATATTCCGACGGCTCAGTATCAAGAGTTTACAAATTTACAGGCTGCAAGAGCTTTTCTGCAAAAAAATCAAACTTATCCAATCGTAATTAAAGCTAATGGATTAGCTGCGGGTAAAGGGGTCTTTATCGTCCAAGACCTTTCAGAAGCTGAAAAAGTGATAAATGAATTATTAGATAATCATAAATTCAATACTTCTAAAGTGATCATTGAAGATTATCTAGAGGGAGAAGAATTTTCTTTGATGGCCTTTGTCGACCATAAACGCTTTTATCCCATGCCTCTAGCTCAAGATTACAAAAAGATTTTTGATGGCGATTTAGGGCCTAATACTGGTGGTATGGGCGCAGTTTGTCCAGTTCAAAATATTTCTCAAGAGGTTGAACAATCAGCCATTGAGACGGTTTTGAAGCCGTTTGTTTCTGAGTTAAGAGCTCAAGGTATTAAATATACAGGAATTTTGTATGCAGGCTTGATTTTGACTAAACAAGGCATAAAAGTTATTGAATTCAATGCTCGCTTTGGTGATCCTGAAACTGAGGTGGTCTTGCCACGTTTGAAAACCGATTTAGCTTCGATTATTGATCACATTTTACGTCATAAAAAAATTAAGCAGATCGAATGGAAACAAAAGGGACTTAATTTAGGGGTTTTTGCAGTCAGTCAAGGGTATCCTCAAAAGCCCGAACCAGGAACATTAGGAAAAGTGACTGATTTTAAAAATTGTCCTTTGGAAATAAATTTTGCCAGTGTCAAAAAGGAGGATCACCAGTTGTTTAGTAATGGTGGTCGACTCTATTTGATGAAAGCACATGCTAAAGATTTGTCAGATGCACAAAAAACGATCTATGAACAATTACAGAAGATGAACAATAATCATATTTTTTATCGAAAAGATATTGGTTGTAACTCAATTGACTAAAAAAAGCGGCCTTTGCAGGTCGCTTTTTTTTGTTATCATTATTAATGTTTTTTCTTTGGTGGGATATACTTGAATTCAGGATTAATTTCTTGGTCCACCTTTTTCCATGCTTTTTCCATGTCATCATTAACTTGTTTAGTTTGTTGTTCATCCAACTTAGCTTTGAAGTCAAAGTCGATTTCCGGGCCAACACCGATGGTGATTTTTTGATGTTTCAGTAGGCCAGAAAATTTCAAAGGTCCCTGATAAACAAAAGGAACTAGTGGTGCTTTCGAAAGCTTGGCAATTAAAGAAGCTCCACCCTTTAATTGCTCGGAATAACGTGTTCCAGATGGAAACATGATTAAAACTTTATCCTCTTTCTTTAAAGCCTTAACAGGGGTCTTAATTACTGAAGGACCAGGATGAGCTCGATCAACTGGAAATGCATGTGCATGAACGAGAATAAATCTCAGAATTGGATTTTTGAATAATTCTTTTTTGGCCATAAAAGTAGCTTCTCTTGGAGAGATCACTAATGCAAAAAAGATTGGTTCCCACCATGTGCGGTGTGGTGCCACAATAATGTAGGGTTTGTCAGGTAGGTTTTCTTTACCAACAATATCAAAATGACCGTTGAGAAGAAAAACGATCCCTCTAGCTATTACTCGGATAAACTTATAAAACATAAAATTATCATTCTCCCTAAAATAATCTTAACTTATTTAAAATACCATAAAGTAGGTGCAACATGTCGATAAATTCCCAAGATATTATTTCAAATAGTGGAATCATTATTAATCAGGATAAAGAACTTTATTCTTTTAACCTTGATACTATTTTACTGTATAATTTTGCAAAACCAGCACAAAAAGGCAAAATAGTAGATCTATGTTCTGGAAATGGCGCAATTGGCTTGACTTTGGCTAATAAAACTAAGGCGCAAATCTATTTAGTAGAAATTCAAAAAAAACTCGCTGAATTATCACAAAAGAGTATTGAAGACAATCATTTGGATAATCAAGTCCATTTGATCAATGCTGATTTAAAAGATATCCAGAAATATTTAGATCACGATACGATTGATACTATCGTCTGTAATCCACCGTATTTTAAAGTTAATCAAAATACTGCTACTAAGGAAAATCCGGTTTTAGCAAACGCTCGACATGAGATTTTAGCTGATCTTGAGGATGTATGCTATGCCATCAAAGTATTGTTAAAAGAAAATTCACATGTTTTTTTAGTTTATCGACCCGAAAGATTAACTGAGTTATTAATTGAGATGTCAAAACAAAAATTGCAAGCTCGAAAATTACGCTTTGTTAGAACTACCAAACAGAAAGTGGCTAATTTAGTTTTAGTGGATGCGGTAAAAACGGTTAAAGAAGCATCGTTACAAATTGAACCGGATTTGGTGATGTATGATGATAATCATCAATTGAGTGAAGAGGCGAATCAAATAATCAATGGCAAATAATAAATATTACGTCTATATGTTATTGTGCAGTGATCAGACTTTTTATACTGGTACTAGTAATGATGTAACTAAAAGAGTAGCTACTCATAATGCAGGTAAAGGCGCTAAATATACCAAAGTACGACGACCAGTGGTATTGATGTATAGCGAGGAACTGGAAAATAAATCGCAAGCTTTGAAACGAGAAATTGCTATCAAGAAGCTTAGTCGTTCTCAAAAAGAAAAATTATTAAAAAGTCAGGGAATAAATTGGCGTGACTACTTGATTTCAAAATAATCTTCCCTTATAATATTAAACCGTATTGAATACACACACTTAACGATTCATTTGATGGTGCGCAGGTCGCGTTTTGAATGAATAAGACTTAAGTGGAGGTAAAAACCAGGAGGAACTTTTTATGTCAGTTATTTCTATGAAACAACTTCTTGAAGCCGGTGTACATTTTGGTCACCAAACAAGAAGATGGAACCCTAAGATGAAGCCATTTATCTTTACACAAAGAAATGGTATTTACATCATTGATTTACAAAAAACAGTACGCATGATCGACGATGCATACAACTATATGAAGGCCGTTGCCGGTGATGATGGTATTTTCCTATTCGTTGGTACAAAGAAACAAGCACAAGATGCTATTGCTGAAGAAGCAACACGTGCTGGCCAATACTATGTTAACCATCGTTGGTTAGGTGGTACTTTGACTAACTGGAACACAATTCAAAAACGTATCAAGAGATTAAAGGACATCAAGGCTATGTCTCAAGATGGTACTTTTGAACGTCTACCTAAGAAAGAAGTTGCTTTACTTACAAAGCAACAAGCTAAGTTGGAGAAATTCCTTGGTGGTATCGAAGATATGCCAAGAATTCCTGATGTTATGTTCATTGTTGACCCTCATAAGGAAAACATTGCTGTTAACGAAGCTAAGAAACTTAACATTCCTATCGTAGCTATGGTTGATACAAATACTGATCCAGATCCTATCGATGTTATCATTCCATCAAACGACGATGCTATTCGTGCCGTTAGATTGATTACATCTAAGATGGCTGACGCTATCGTTGAAGGTAAACAAGGTGAAGAAGCTGTTTCAGATGCAGACTTCGCTAAGGAAGATAACAACGAAAATGCTGATGCTGCTGATGCAAAATCTATTGAAGATTTAGCAGAAGCTAAGAATTCATCAAATAACGAAGATAACAAATAATAATAAGCGTAAAATAGAGTCATCTGAGTAAGATGGCTTTATTTATACGACTGGAGGATTACTAATGGCTAAAATTACTGCTGCTCAAGTTAAAGAATTACGTGATAAGACAAGCGTTGGTATGATGGATGCTAAAAAGGCATTGGTTGCTGCTGACGGTAACATGCAAGAGGCTATCGACAAACTTCGCGAAAAAGGTATTGCTAAAGCCGCTAAGAAGAGTGGAAACATTGCTGCTGAAGGTTTGACACATATCGAAGTTTCAGGTAACAAAGCTGCTATTATCGAAGTTAATTCAGAAACTGACTTTGTTTCATCAAACGACAAATTTATCAATCTTGTAAATGAAATTGGTAAAGCTATCGTTGAAAATGAACCAAAAGACATGGATGAAGCTTTGACACTTAAGATTGGTGACCAAACAATTAACGACGCCATCACAGGCTTAACAGCTGTTATTGGTGAAAAGATTTCATTGAGACGTTTCAAAGTTCTTGATAAGACTGACTCACAAGTATTCGGTGCTTACCTACATAACGGTGGCCTAATTGGTGCAATCGTTACACTTGAAGGTAAGGATGAAGATGCTGCTAAAGACGTAGCTATGCACGTTGCAGCTATTAATCCTGAATACATGGATCGTAATCAAGTTCCTGAAGACCGTTTGGAACATGAAAAGGCAATCTTCACTGAAGAGACAAAGGCTGAAGGTAAACCTGAAAAGATCATTCCTAGAATCGTTGAAGGACGTCTAAACAAGTTCTTGTCAGAAATTAGTTTGGCTGACCAAGAATTCGTTAAGGACTCTGATATGACTGTTCAACAATTCGTTGAATCAAAGAACAGTAAGCTAGTTTCATTCGTTCGTTACGAAGTTGGCGAAGGAATTGAAAAGAAACAAGAAGACTTTGCTGAAGAAGTAAAGAACCAAATGAAGTAATTATTTACTAATTTGAAAGAGAGGTCGCTTAATTCGTAAGAATTAAACGACCTTTTCTTGTATTTAGGGTTGTATCCAAGCAATTTTTATTTAAAAATAGTCAATAGATAAATTTAGACTAATCTAATATGTTAAAATGTTAAATAGCAAAATTAAAGGAGAGTACTTATGCCTGATATCAAGTATAAAAGAGTTATTTTAAAAGTTTCTGGAGAAGCCCTAGCTGGTGAGAAAGGATTTGGAATCAATCCCCCAGTTATTAAACAAATTGCTGAACAGATTAAAAGTGTTCACGATTTAGGAGTTCAAGTAGCCATTGTTTGTGGTGGTGGAAATATTTGGCGTGGTGAAACTGGTGCCGAAATGGGTATGGATCGTGCTCAAGCAGACTATATGGGTATGATGGCCACTGTTATGAACGGTTTAGCATTGCAAGATGGTTTGGAACATATTGGTGTTCCAACACGCGTTCAAACATCAATTGAAATGCGTCAAGTTGCTGAACCATATATCAGAAGAAAGGCTATTAGACATCTAGAAAAGGGACGTGTAGTGATTTTTGCTGGTGGTACTGGTAATCCATACTTCTCAACTGATACTACATCTGTTTTACGTGCTGCTGAAATTGAAGCCGATGTTATTTTAATGGCTAAAAACAACGTCGATGGTGTTTATTCAGCTGATCCTAAGAAAGATCCAAATGCTAAGAAGTATTCAGAATTGACACAACTTGATATTATTAATAAGAACCTTGGAGTAATGGATACAACAGCTTCTTCATTGTCAATGGATAATGACATTCCATTGATCGTCTTTAACTTGAACAAGCCAGAAAACATTAAAAAGGTTGTTCAAGGTGAAAATATTGGAACAATAATAAAGGGTGGTAATGATGACGAATAAAGCGATAACTAAGGCACAAGAAAATATGTCTAAATCAATTGAAGTATTGAGAAAAGAATTGGCCAACATTCGTGCTGGTAAAGCCAATGCTTCAATTTTGAATAATATTAAAGTTTCTTACTATGGGACTGACGTTCCTTTGAACCAAGTAGCATCAATCAATATTCCAGAAGCTCGAGTATTGTTGATCACACCTTACGATCAATCTTCACTTGATGATATTGAACATGCTATCAATTCATCTGATCTAGGTTTGAATCCAGCTAATGATGGTAAAGTAATCCGTTTGGTGATTCCACAGCTCACTGGTGAACGTAGACAAGAGATTGCTAAGCAAGTTGGTAAAGAAGCTGAAGGCTCACGAATCGCCGTTAGAAACGTTCGTCGTGAAGCTATGGATGATTTAAAGAAGCAATTGAAAGCTAATGATGTAACAGAAGATGAATTCCATGATTTGGAAAAAGATGTTCAAAAAGTTACTGATTCAGCAATTGCTGATGTCGATAAACTTGCAGCAGATAAAGAAAAAGAAATTACTGAAGGATAAAATTCCTTATGACAGATGATAGTAAAAAACAATTAGATCCAAAGATATCAGTTCCAAAGCATATTGCCATCATTATGGACGGAAACGGCCGTTGGGCTAAAAGAAAGGGCCAACCAAGAATTGCCGGACATAAAGAAGGTATGAATAATGTCAAAACGATTGCTACTGCTGCCAGTCATTTAGGAGTTAAAGTTTTGAGTCTATATGCCTTTTCAACTGAAAATTGGAGTCGTCCAAGTAAAGAAGTCAATTTTCTAATGAAATTACCAGTCGACTTCTTTGGAACTTTTATGCCTGATTTAATTAAAGAGAACATTCAAGTGTTCGTGACTGGATTTACTGATCACTTGCCAGAAAAGACCAAAAAAGTAGTTTTAAAAGCAGTTGAGGATACCAAGGATAATACTGGGATGATCCTCAATTTTGCTTTTAACTATGGTGGTCGTGCTGAAATTGTCAATGCTGCTAAAAATTTGGCAATCGAAGCTGCAAGTGGTTCAATAGACCCAAGCAAGATAGATGATTCTGTATTCGCTGATCATTTATTAACTAGTCATTTGAAAGATTTGGCAGATCCAGACCTTTTGATTAGAACTAGTGGAGAAGAAAGAATCTCTAACTTTATGCTTTGGCAATTAGCATATACAGAAATGATTTTTGATGACAGTTATTGGCCAGATTTTACGGTCGATGATTTAATTAAAGACATTAAAGAGTTCGATCGCAGAGATCGGCGTTTCGGATCAGTTTAGTTTGGGGGAAAATTATGAAACAACGTGTCATTACTGCCGTTATTGCATTAGCAATCTTTATTCCCATATTGCTAGCGGGCGGAGTTTGGTTAGAGGTTGCAGCTGCAGCTTTAGCCGCAGTTGGTGTTTTTGAGATATACATTATGCGTAAGCGTATCATTGTCTCAGTAGATTTCTTAGTAACAATTTTAGGAACTCTGGCATTAGTTGTGCCTAATGGATTTTATGCTGGATGGTTGCCTAAGAGTTTTACACGATTAGATTTATTTTATGTTTTTGCTGTAATTTTGTTAGTTATTACTGTATTGACAAAGAATAAATTCAATTTCGAAGATGCTGGTGTCTCAGTAGTTTCAATGCTTTACATCGGTACTGGATTCCATTATTTAGCTGCTGTAAGAAATTCTCAACCCGGTCTTGGCTTATTGATGTACGCCTTGATCGTTGTTTGGTCAACTGATATTTTTGCTTATACTTTCGGTAGAAAAATTGGTAAACATAAACTTTGGCCAGCTATCAGTCCCAATAAAACTTGGGAAGGTACGGTTGCTGGAATCATTATGGCGCTCATTTTATCTGGAATTTACATGATTTTTGTTCCGCAAGAGTATTCAATCACAACAATGTTAATGATTGCCTTTGTCTTGTCGATCATGGGACAAATGGGTGATTTGATTGAATCAGCTTACAAGCGTTATTACAAAGTTAAAGATTCAGGAAATATTTTGCCAGGACATGGTGGAATTTTAGATCGATTCGATAGCATGTTGATCGTGTTACCGTTGTTACACATTTTTGGTTTAGTTTAAGCAACTTCTGGAGGTTAAAATGACCGCAATAATTACGTTTATTATCGTTTTTGGAATTTTGGTTATTGTTCATGAATTTGGACATTATTATGCAGCAAAAAAATCCGGTATTTTAGTTCGGGAATTTTCTGTTGGAATGGGTCCGAAAATTGTCGCTTATCGTAAAAACCATACGACGTATACCTTGAGACTGTTGCCCTTAGGTGGTTATGTTCGAATGGCCGGAGCGCAAGAAGATGATTCTGATATCCAACCAGGAACGATGGCATCTTTAGTTTTAAATGATCAAGATAAAGTAATCAAAATAATAACTTCCAGTAAGGTTTATGATGCAAATGCGGTCCCTGTTCAAATTTCTAAATCAGATCTAGTTGATGATTTAGTGATTGAAGGGTATGAAAATGGCGACGAATCTGTCGTTAAAAAGTATTCTGTAGATCATGATGCAACAATTGTTGAAGAAGACGGAACTGAAGTTCAAATTGCACCACGTGATGTGCAACTTCAGTCTGTTTCTGTATGGAAACGAATGATTACTAATTTTGCTGGACCGTTTAATAACTTTGTACTTGCTGTCGTAGCTGCTATCTTAGCGGCTTTTATGATGAATGGTGTAGCTACTAATCAGTTAGGGCATATTGAAAAAAATTCAGTTGCTCAAGCAGCGGGATTACAAGTTAATGACACTATTTTGAGTGTTAACGGTAAAAAAACAGGATCTTGGACAGCTTTGTCGACCAATATTCAAAATAATCCTGGTAAGAAAACTACTTTGCAAGTTAAATCTGGCAAAAGGGTCAAAACAGTTACTTTGACACCGAAGACGGTTAAATCACAAGGTCAAAAATATGGCTTGATCGGTATTATGCCAAAGCGTGATTCTAGTGTCATCGCAAAGATCAAGTATGGCTTTTCTTACAGTTGGGGTACGACAGTGATGGTCTTCCAGGCATTAGGAAAAATGGTTTCCGGAGGGTTCAATATCAATCAGTTATCGGGACCAGTCGGGATTTATTCGATGACGTCACAAGTAGCTTCACAAGGATTGATCAATATTATTTTATTTACATCAATGCTTTCAATGAACTTAGGAATTGTTAATTTAATTCCAATTCCAGCCTTAGATGGTGGAAAGATTTTATTAAATATCGTTGAAGCAATCAGAAGAAAGCCAATTCCAGAACAATACGAAACAGCCATCACGCTTGTCGGTGTCGGAATTTTGGTGCTTTTAATGATTGCTGTTACTTGGAATGATATTCAGCGTTTCTTTATAAAGTAGGGGGATAAGAACTTGAAACAATCAAAATTATATATTCCAACACTGAAGCAAACACCTTCAGATGCGGAAGCTGTCAGTCATCAATTGATGTTGAGAGCCGGATATGTTCGTCAAGTTTCAGCCGGTGTGTATAGTTATTTACCACTTGCTTGGTCAGTAATTCGTAAACTTGAAGATATTATTCGTAAGGAAATGGATAAAGTTGACGCAGCCGAAATGCAAATGCCTGCTATTTTGCCTGCTGATTTGTGGAAGGAAAGTGGCCGTTATGAAACATATGGCGACAATCTTTTCAAACTAAAGGATCGTCATGACAGAGAGTTCGTTTTAGGACCAACTCATGAAGAAACTTTTACAAGTGTCGTTAAAGAAAGTTTGAATAGTTACAAGAAATTACCTCTTGTTTTATATCAAATGCAAATGAAGTATCGTGATGAGGATCGCCCTCGTTACGGTTTACTGCGTGGTCGTGAATTCTTAATGCAAGATGCCTATTCATTCACAGCTAATAAAGATCAGTTAGATGTTATTTTTAATCAAATGGAACAAGCCTACCGTAATATTTTCGATGCTGCTGGACTTAACTATCGAGCTATTATTGGTGATGCTGGTGCCATGGGTGGAACTGATTCTAAAGAATTCTCCGCTATTGCTGATATCGGTGAAGATACTATCGCTTATTCAGATGACAGTGATTATTCAGCTAATTTGGAAATGGCCGCAAGTAAAATGGATGAAAATCTAGTTGAAGACAAAAAAGATGCTAAGGAAGTTGATACTCCTAATGTTCATACAATTTCCGCTTTGGCAGAACTTCTAAAAGTTGAACCAGCTAGAATCATGAAGGCCGTAGCTTACATGGCTGACGACGAACCAGTTTTAGTAATGATTCGTGGTGACTATGATGTCAATGACGTTAAGTTGAAGAACTATTTGGGTGTTGATTTCTTGCGTGAAGCTACACCTGAAGAAGTTACTGATGTATTTAAGAGTGTACCTGGCTTTATTGGTCCTAAGGGTATGGATGAAAAAGTTAAGGTTTTATATGATAGTTCATTAGTTGGTTTAATGAATTTTGTCGTTGGCTTGAACAAAGCTGATGTGCATTTGTTTAACGCTAACTTTGAAGATATTGTTGAAGAAACTCCTGAATTTCGAGACTTCCGTGTGATCAAGGAAGGTGAAACTTCACCAGATGGTCACGGTAAAATCAAGTTTACTCGTGGAATTGAAATTGGACATATCTTTAAATTAGGAACTAAATTCTCAAAGGCTTTAGGTGCTAATTTCTTAGATGAAAACGGAAAATCAAATCCATTGATTATGGGATGTTACGGTATTGGAATTTCTCGTTTATTGTCAGCTATAATTGAACAACACAACGATGAAAATGGAATTATTTGGCCAGTAGCTTTGGCACCATATCAAGTTCATGTCGTGCCAATTAAGTACAATAATGACGTTCAAGGCAAATTGAGTGACGAAATTGTTGAATTGTTGCAAAATGAAGGATATGATGTTTTACTTGATGATCGTAAGGAACGTCCAGGTGTTAAATTTGCCGATTCAGATTTAATTGGTTTACCAATTAGAATCACTGTAGGTAAAAAGGCAGCTGACGGAATTGTTGAACTAAAGATCAGAAGTACTGGTGAAACAATTGAAGTAAGTAAAGATGAATTAGTAAATTCAGTAAAAATATTGCTTAAGAATCAGTAATGAGGCTTAGGCCTTTTTTATTTTTGAAGGAAAGAATATGTCAGATACAAAACAACTTTTTCAAATTTTAGTTAAGCAAATCAAACTTGAAAGTCTTTTGACATCGCAAGATTCGTTTGCTGATGGAAAATTAAATAAGTTAGAAGTCCATAAAAATAGCAAAAGATGGACTTTCTTTTTTGAGTTCAAACAAGTTTTGCCTTTTAAAGAATTCATGACTTTTGTTCAAGCCTTGAAAGCTAGTTTTGAGGGAATAGCACAAGTCGATTTTGAAATCAAAACGACTCAATCTCGTTTGAATGAACAAGATATCAAAGATTATTGGAACTATGTTTTAAACGATTGTAACGTTCAATCACCAATGGTCTTGGATAAAATTAGCCAAACGCCACCACATATGGAAAATGACCAAGTCTTTTTAGATGTTTCAAATGGTTTCATGGCTGATGTAGTCAATGGTAAAGTCGTTGAAGGATTGCAATCAGAATACAGTAGTCTGGGCTTTCCTGACTTCAAGATCCGGACTAATATTGATGAAGTCAAGTACCAACAAAAAGCTGCTGCAGTAAAAAATATCAATGCCGAAAAGACTAAGCAATTTCAAGCTAAGGCTAAAGAGGTCAGTGAGAAAAAAGCTGCCAAACCAGCTGGAAATGTTTCTAAAGTTGGTCGTAAGATTCCTAACGATCAAGAAATTACGCAAATGGTTGACATTATTGAAGAAGATCGTAACAAAGTCGTTGAAGGCTACGTTTTTGATATTGATGTTCGTAAATTGAAGTCTGGTCGCTCCTTGTTGATTATGAAGGTGACAGATTATACTTCATCCTTTAGTATCAAGAAATTCTCCAATGGTGAAGATGATGAGAACTTCTTCGCTAGTTTAGATAAGGGGACTTGGATCAGGGTTCGTGGAAATGTTCAGGAAGATAATTTTTCTCGTGAATTAGTCATCATGGCTAACGATATTAATATCATTAAGCATGAAAGTCGCCAAGATACTGCCCCTGAAGATAACAAACGAATTGAGTTGCATGCTCATACGAATATGAGTCAGATGGATGCTATCCCTAGTGCAACTGATTTAATTAAGCGAGCAAGTTCTTGGGGTCAAACGGGAATTGCTATCACTGATCATCATGCACTACAAGCTTTTCCGGAAGCTTACAATGCCGGTAAGAAATTTGGCGTTAAGATTGCTTATGGTGTTGAAGTTGATTTAGTTGATGAAGGCAATCCAATTGCTTATAACTTGCGTGATCAGGATCTAAAAGGTAGCGAGTACGTCATTTTTGATACCGAAACTACGGGTCTTTCAGCAGTTTATGACTCTATCATTGAAATTGGGGCCACGAAAATGAAAGACGGTGAAGTGGTAGCCCGTTTTGATAAATTTATTAATCCAGGACACCCACTATCTGAAGTCACGACTAACTTAACCAGTATCACTGATGAGATGGTCAAAGATGCTGGAGATGAACAGACTGTCGTTGGTGAATTCATGGACGATTTCGTGGGCGATGCAATTTTGGTTGGTCACAATGTTACTTTTGATATGGGCTTTATGAATGCTGCCTTAACAAGGATGGGCCGTTCAAGATTATCAATGCCCGTAATCGATACCTTGGAAATGTCACGAACTTTGCATTCCGAATATCGCAATCATAAATTGGACTCATTGGCTAAGCGCTATAACATTGTTTTGGAACATCACCATCGTGCTGATTCTGATGCCGAAACAACTGGTTATTTGATGTACAAATTGTTTGAAGAATTGGAAGACAAATTTGGTACAACTAATGTTAATCAACTAAATGATCACATTGGTGGAGATGAAGCCTACAAACAAGCTCGTCCAAGTCACGCTATTTTACTAGCCAAGACTCAAGCTGGTTTAAAGAATATGTTTAAAATTGTTTCATATTCAATGACTCGTTATTTCTATCGAACAGCCCGAGTTCCTCGTCGTTTATTGAATAAGTATCGTGAAGGGATTATCGTTGGATCAGCTTGTGAAAATGGTGAAGTCTTCACTAGTATGATGCAAAAAGGTTATGACGATACTCGTGAGTTAGCGCAATATTATGACTATTTGGAAGTTATGCCTAAAACTCTGTATCAACATTTAATCGATATCAAAATCATTAAAGATGAAGCTGCTCTAGAACAGATTTTGAAAAATATCGTTAAATTAGGAAAAGAATTGAATAAACCAGTTGTAGCAACTGGGGATGTTCATTATCTTGATCCACATGATAAAATTTATCGTGATATTGTAATTAAAGCTGTTAAGAGTAACGCCTTAGCTCGTCGACCAGAATTGCCAGATGTTCAATTTAGAACTACTAATGAAATGTTTGATGAATTTAGTTTTATGGATCAGCAAACAGAACAAGAGATTATCGTTGATAATCCAAAGAAAATTATGGATTCAATCGATGAGATGTCACCCGTCAAGGATAAACTGTATACTCCAAAGATGGAGGGTGCCGAAGATGAAATTCGTAGTTTGACTATGAATAAAGCTCATGAATTGTACGGTGATCCGCTACCAGAACTTGTTCAAAAACGAATGGACCGAGAATTGAAGAGTATCATCGGTAATGGATTCTCAGTTATTTATTTGATTGCTCAACGGCTGGTTTATAAATCTAATAAAGATGGATATTTGGTTGGTTCCCGAGGTTCCGTTGGATCAAGTTTCGTTGCGACGATGACCGGAATTACCGAAGTTAATCCTTTGCCACCACATTATCGTTGCCCTAAGTGTAAATATTCTGAATTCTTTACTAAAGGTGAAGTAGGTTCTGGTTACGATTTGCCAGACAAAAAGTGTCCTAAGTGTGGGGCTGATCTGGCTAAAGATGGTCAGGATATTCCGTTTGAAACTTTCTTAGGTTTTAAAGGTGATAAAGTTCCTGATATTGATTTGAACTTCTCTGGTGATTATCAGCCAGTTGCCCATAACTATACCAAAGTATTGTTTGGGGAAGATCATGTTTTCCGTGCTGGTACTATTGGTACAATTGCTGATAGAACAGCGTTTGGTTACGTTAAAAATTATGAAGAATTAACTGGACAAAATTTCCGTAATGCGGAAGAAGAACGTCTAGCGATGGGTTCAACTGGTGTCAAGCGAACGACCGGACAACATCCGGCTGGTATTATCGTTGTACCTGACTATATGGATATTTTTGACTTTACTCCAATTCAATATCCGGCTGATGATCAAAGTGCTCTTTGGAAGACAACTCACTTTGATTTCCATTCGATTCATGATAATATCTTAAAACTTGATATCTTAGGACATGATGATCCGACGATGATTCGTATGCTACAAGATTTGTCTGGAATTGATCCTAAGAGTTTGCCAGTTAAAGATCCTGGAGTTATGCAGCTATTTAGTGGTACTGAATCGCTGAATGTTACACCGGAACAAATTTTTTCTAAGACTGGTACGCTAGGTGTGCCAGAATTTGGAACAAGATTTGTTCGTGGAATGTTAGAAAAGACTCATCCAACTACTTTTGCCGAATTGCTCCAGATCTCAGGTTTGTCTCACGGGACAGACGTTTGGTTAGGTAATGCGGAAGAATTGATTGATAAAGGGATTGTTACGCTAAAAGATGTTATCGGTTGTCGTGATAATATCATGATGGATTTGATTCACTACGGAATGGATTCACAAATGGCCTTTCAAATTATGGAGCATGTTAGAAAGGGTCGCGGTATTCCAGATGATTGGAAACAGGCTATGAAAGATGCTGATGTACCTGATTGGTATATTGATTCTTGTTTGAAAATTAAGTACATGTTCCCAAGGGCCCATGCGACAGCTTATATCATCATGGCACTTCGAATTGCCTACTTTAAAGTTCATTATCCACTTTATTATTATTGTGCTTACTTCTCAGTTCGTGCCGATGATTTTGATCTCGTAGCGATGACAACTGGAAAAGATGCTGTAAAGGCTTCAATGAAAGCTATCAATGATAAAGGAATGGACGCTTCAACAAAGGAAAAGAATTTGTTGACAGTTTTGGAACTAGCTAATGAATGTTTGGAACGTGGTTTTAAGATTAAGATGGTTGATTTAGAGAAATCAGATGCATTTGACTTTAAGATCATCGATGATAAAACACTTTTGGCTCCATTCAATGCTATTCCAGGCCTAGGTGACAATGTTGCTAAGCAGATTGTTGCAGCGCGTGAAGAACAACCTTTCTTATCTAAACAAGATTTAGGTACTCGTGGGAAAGTTTCTAAAACTATTATCGAATATATGACAGAAAATCATGTGTTAGATGGTATGCCTGACGAAAATCAGTTATCCTTGTTCTAGGTATGGTTGTTATAAGTTGCTTTAATAGTTAAAATATGTTAAATTAACTACTAGTTAATTACTGATTAATGAGTGAGCAGAAATGCTCACTCTTTTTATTGCCGATTACTTTGGAGGAATGTCCTTGGATACAAAAGTTGAAGAATTAAAAGCCATTTTACAACCAGTCTTAGATCAACATGGTTTCTTTTTAGTTGATCTTGAGTTTGTACATGAACGTGGAGACTGGTATTTAAGAGTTTATGCGGATAAGAAGGGCGGAATCAGCATTGATGATTGCGCGCTTATTAGTGAAGAATATGGTGAAAAGTTGGATGAATTGAACCCAATTGAACCAGCTTACTATTTGGAAGTTTCATCTCCAGGTGCAGAACGTCCCTTAAAAAATGACGAGTCTTTATCAAATTACGTTGACGACTACGTACACGCATCACTCTATCAAAAACAAGATGGTCAAAAAGCTTTTGAAGGAACATTATTAGAAGTAACAGATGCGAAGATAACTTTAAATGTAAAAGTTAAGAATTTAAAGAAACAAGTAGAGATTAGTCGTGACAACATCGCTAAGATCAGACTTGCAATCGAATTCTAAGGAGAAAATCATGAGTAAAGAAATGGTTGAAGCACTTGATGCACTTGAAAAAGAAAAAGGTATCAAGAAAGAATATGTTATTGAATCATTGGAAGCCGCTCTAGTAGCTGCTTATAAGAGAAATTATAACCAAGCTCAAAACGTTGATGTTGAATTTGACGCCAAAAAGGGTAATATACATGTTTATGCAGTTAAAGAAGTAGTTGAAGAAGTTGCTGATGAACGTTTGGAAGTTAGTTTAGAGGATGCTCAAAAGAAAAGTAAGGGCTACGAAATCGGTGATCACATCAAAGAAGAGGTCACACCAAAAGATTTCGGCCGGATTGCAGCTCAAACTGCTAAACAAGTTATCATGCAACGTGTTCGTGAGGCTGAACGAGACATCATCTATAATGAATATAGTCAATATGAACATGAAATTATTCAAGGAACAGTTGAACGTTCTGACAATCGTTATGTTTATATCAACTTTGGTAAAATCGAAGCGGTCATGTCAAAAAATGATCAGATGCCTGGCGAAGTTTACAATTCACGTGACAGAATCCGTGTATATGTAACAAAAGTTGAAAATGCTACTAAGGGTCCACAAGTCTTCGTTTCTAGAACTGATCCAGGTTTAGTTAAACGTTTATTTGAACAAGAGGTTCCCGAAATATATGATGGAACTGTAGAAATTGTTTCAATCGCTCGTGAAGCAGGAGATAGAACTAAGATTGCCGTTAAATCAGATAATCCTGATGTCGATCCCGTTGGTACATGTGTTGGTCCAAAGGGTGCGCGTGTTCAAGCAGTAGTAGATGAATTAAACGGCGAAAATATCGATGTTGTTCCATACGTTGATGATCCAGTTGATTTCATTGCTAATGCTTTGAATCCTGCTGAAGTAATTGCTGTTCAATTCGATGAAAATGATAAGAAACAATGTATTGTAATTGTGCCTGATTATCATTTATCATTAGCAATTGGTAAAAAAGGTCAAAACGCTCGTTTAGCAGCTAAGTTGACTGGCTATAAGATTGACATCAAACCAGAATCACAAGTTGAATTCGTTGATGACAATGATCAAGATGTTGATATTGAAGACGTCGAAAGTGGCAAAATCGATATAGATAAGACTAGAGAAAATGCTGCCAATGCAGATGATGCTCATAATCCCGCTGACGACATCCAAGACGATGACGACAATGGTGAAGACGATACAACATCACAAGAATAGGGGTGATAGATTTGGCAACTCATAAGATACCTATGCGTAAAGATATTTTAACGAATAAGATGTATCCAAAAAGAGAAATGGTTCGGATCGTTAAAGATAAAGAAGGTAACATTTCAATTGATCCAACTGGCAAGAAGCCCGGTCGTGGTGCTTATGTCGGTCTAGATCCTGAAGCCGTAAAAACTGCAAAATCTAAGAAATCACTTGAGAAAGTATTTTCTCATGCAGTACCAGAAAACTTTTATGATGAATTGTTTGAATTCGTTGATCATCAAAAAGCTAGAATGGATCTTTTTGGAGATCTAGGAAAGAAACATTAATGGAATCATTTTTAAATTTATTAGGCTTAGCTGTTCGGGCTGGCAAATATATTAGTGGAACAGATTTAACTCTTAATGGAGTGCGTTCTAGAAAAGTTAAACTGGTTATTATGGCTGAAGATTGCAGTCCTAGGACAAAAAAAGATTTGCACAATAAGGCAAACTATTATAATGTACCAGTGATAGACACGATAAGTAGTAATTCATTAAAAATGGCTATAGGAAAAGACAGAAAAGTTATGGGAATAACAGATTTTGGATTTGCTAAAAGGTTAGAAGAAATTATGGACAATTAAGGAGAGTGATAGGATGGTCAAAAAGAGAATTTATACTATTGCAAAAGAAAACGGTGTTGAAAATCAAGTAGTTCTTGATGCCGCCGCAAAATTGGGTGTGGATGTGAAGAATCATATGTCATCAGTAGATGAGAATGCTGAAAAGAAAATCGTAAATAATTTAAAGGGTGCAAAGAAGACAACTAAGCCTTCAACACCAAACAAAAACCAATCACAAAGTAATCATTCGCAACATTCTAATGATGAGAAACGTGAGAATGGTAATCACAATTCAGGTGATCACAAGACAAAAATTAAGATCACCGCTGTAAGAAGAGATACTAATAAGGGTAAAGGTCATTTTGACCGTCGTAACAACAACCACAACTCCAATGGTAATCGTCCAAACAGCAACAATCATCGCCCTAATAACAATAGCAATAATAGTAACAACAATCGCAATGAGCGAAACAACCACAATAATCACAACAATGAGAATCGTCGAGATAATCGTAATTCTCAAAATCGTGATAATAGAAACAGAAACAACAATAGACGTGATCGTTCTACTGTCCAAGGTCAAGCTCCACGTCCAAGACAAAGTGCAGGTAATAAGTATCTAGAACAATTTAAGACAAATATTCAAGATGCTAGTCATATTCCTAGTCACCCAACTAGAAATAACAACCATAACAATCGCAATGGTGAAAATAGTAATAACCATAAGAACAATCACCGTCCTAACAATAACGAAAATCGTTATAAGAACAATAACAACCATAACAACGTTAACCGTAATAACAATTCTCAAAACAGAAAACCTAATAACAATAACAATAATGTTGCTGCAAAAGCTCAAACTGCTCCAAAAGCAACAATGAAATCTGTTGAAATTCCAAAGCCAGAATACAAGAAATCAAAGCCTACTAATAATAATCGTGACTTTGGTCACAAGCAAAATCTTGCCAATCCATTTGGAACTCGTAAGAAGAAGAAGGAACGCAAGCGTCAACAAAGACAACGTACTGAACCTAAGAAGCCAATGCCACAAAGAAAGGAACGTCCATTACCAGAAACACTTGTTTACACTGTTGGTATGAACGCTCAAGATATTGGTAAGTTGATTCATAGAGAACCAGCAGAAATCGTTAAGAAACTATTTATGCTTGGTATTATGATCAACCAAAATAAGTCTTTAGATAAAGATACAATTGAGTTATTAGCTGAAGATTATGGTATTAAGGCTCAAGAAAAAGTTCAAGAAGATGTTGCCGATATCGACAAGTACTTCGAAACAGAAGTTAATACAACTGATAATCTTGAAACACGTCCACCAGTAGTTACTATCATGGGACACGTTGATCATGGTAAGACAACCTTGCTTGATCACTTGAGACATACTCATGTTACTGCCGGTGAAGCTGGTGGTATTACACAACATATCGGTGCCTATCAAGTTCGTTTAAAGGAAAGATTGATTACTTTCTTGGATACTCCAGGACATGCTGCCTTTACTAACATGCGTGCTCGTGGTGCTGATATCACTGATATCGTTGTTCTAGTTGTAGCTGCTGATGATGGTGTTATGCCACAGACAGTTGAAGCTATCAACCATGCTAAGGCCGCAAATGATCCAATTATCGTTGCTATTAATAAGATCGATAAACCGGGTGCCAACCCACAACACGTTACTGAAGAATTGATGAAGTATGATCTTGTACCAGAAGATTATGGTGGGGATACTATCTTTGTTAATATTTCAGCTAAGATGGGTACTAACATTGATGAATTGCTAGAAATGATCCTTTTGGAAGCCGATGTTTTGGAACTTAAAGCAAATCCTAAGCAAAAAGCTGTTGGTACAGTTATTGAAGCTAAATTGGATAAGGGTCGTGGACCAGTTGCTTCACTATTAGTACAACAAGGTACATTGCATGTTGGTGATCCAATCGTTGTTGGTAATACCTTCGGTCGTGTCAGAACTATGACAAATTACAATGGTAAAGAAATTAAGAATGCTAAACCTTCAGAACCAGTTGAAATTACAGGATTAAATGAAGTGCCTGAATCAGCTGATAAGTTCGTTGTCTTTGATGATGAAAAGACAGCTCGTGCTGCTGGTGAGGAACGTGCTAGTCGTGCCCTTCAAAAGGAACGTCAAAACACTAACCCAGTTACACTTGATAACTTATTCGAAACAATGAAAGAAGGAGAACTCAAGCAAGTTGACGTTATTATTAAAGCCGATGTGCAAGGTTCTGCCGAAGCCATTGCCGGTAGTTTGAAGAAGATTGAAGTTAAGGGTGTTCGTGTTAATATCATCCATTCTGCTGTTGGTGCTATTACTGAAAGTGATGTTAACCTTGCTGCAGCAAGTAATGCTATCATCATTGGATTTAATGTACGTCCAACTGCTCAAGCTAAAGTTCAAGCTAAGGATGAAAATGTTGATATCCGTCTTCACCGAGTAATCTACAAGGCTATCGATGAAATCGAAGCTGCCATGAAGGGTATGCTAGAACCAGTTTATGAAGAAAAAGTTATTGGTAACTTAACAGTCCGTGAAACATATAACGTTTCTAAGATTGGTACCATTGCTGGATGCTACGTCAATAGTGGTAAGGTTCAACGTGAAAGTGGAGTTAGACTTATCAGAGATGGTATCGTTATTACTGAAGGTAAATTAGCTTCACTTAAACGTTTCAAGGATGATGTCAAGGAAGTTGGTTCTGGATTTGAATGTGGTATCACAATCGAGAACTACAATGACATCAAGATTGGTGATGAAATTGAAGCCTATGTAATGGAAGAAGTTCCAGTTAAGTAGGAGGAGAATATGGTAAAACATCGAATTGGTCGAGTTGAACAAGAGATTCAAAAAGAAGTTAACGATATTCTTTTAAAGCGTGTGCGTGACCCACGTGTACAAGGCGTAACAGTCACTGGTGTTGAAATGACTGGAGATTTGCAACAAGCTACGATTTATTTCAGTATTCTTTCTGAAAAAGCTAGTGATGTTGAAAAGACTCAAGCCGGATTAGACAAAGCTAAGGGCTTGATTCGTCGAGAACTAGGTCAAAAATTAACACTTTATAAGGTTCCTGAATTGGAATTTAAGCAAGATGAATCTGTTCGCTATGGTGAAAAGATTGATAAATTAATTGCTAAATTACATCAGGATGAAGCTAATCGTTAAATTGAAATAGGAAAATCCATTTGGATTTTCCTATTTTTTTTTGCTTTCTATTCCGCAAAAAGACTAGTAGAATTGTTCTTAATGATATTTTAGAGATGAGGATTATTATGGACGGAGTTATTCCATTAAATAAAGAAATTGGACAAACTAGTTCTGATTACGTTTATAAATTACGCAAAATTTTGCATACTAGAAAAATAGGTCATACAGGAACACTAGACCCATTAGTAAATGGTGTTTTACCAATTTGTGTTGGTCAAGCTACTAAATTAGTCAATACTTTAACGAGTTCACCTAAAGAATACGAAGGTGAAATTACCTTAGGAAAGTCAACTACGACCGAGGACCGCGAAGGTGAAGTTGTCGAAGAAAAAAAGTTAGACAAACCATTTGAAATTTCAGAATTAAATAAAATTTTTCAAAAGATGACTGGTGATCTGACACAAATACCACCGATGTTTTCGGCTGTACGTGTAAATGGTAAAAAGCTATATGAATATGCTCGGGCTGGAATCGAAGTTGAAAGACCACAAAGACAGATTCATATTTATGATTTTCATATTATGGATGAGCCGATTTTTGTCGATGGTTATCAAAAGATCAAATTTCATGTTAAATGTTCTAAAGGAACTTACGTTAGAACACTTGCAGTTGAATTTGGGAGAATGTTAGGCTTACCAGCTTTTATGTCGCAATTGACTCGTGTTAAGAGTGCTGGATTCAGAATCGAAGAAACTTTTACGATCAGTCAAATCCAACAGATGTTAGATCAAAATGATCATAGTTTTTTGAAGTCGATCGATGAAGTTTTACAAAATGTTCCCAGTCATGAACTAACAGATGAGGAATGGGAGGTTAGAGTCCTCCATGGAGGCTTCTTAGAGCTTAAAGGACTAGATGAATCCAAACAGTTACGAGTTCTTCGTAGTGGCATAACCAAGGCAATTTATAAGTATGATAAAATACGGGGTATGTGGATTCCTGATTTAATGTTATTAAATAATAAATAAAAGAGATTTAAAAATGCAGATTATTAATGTCAAACATCCATTAAGTGTTGAGGATAGACCTAAAGAAAATACAGTTTTAATTATGGGTTTCTTTGATGGGGTTCATTTAGGTCATCAAAAAGTGATTGAGACCGGAGTAAATTTGGCCAAAGAACAGGGACTAAAATCAGTTTTATTAACCTTTGACCGTTCACCACGAACTGTCTATCAACATGAAAAAAATTATAAATATTTATCAACAATGCGACGTAAAGCAGAACTAGTTCGTGATTTAGGAGTAGATGCTTTGTACTTCGTCGAGTTTAGTCAAGACTTTGCACAGTTGAAACCACAAGAGTTTGTTGATCAGTATATGATCGATCTGCAAGCTAAATTTGTTGTGGCCGGATTTGATTATACATATGGCAAAAAAGATGTAGCTAATATGCAGAATTTGCCTAAATATAGTCGTCAACGATTCGAAACGATCACTGTTCCGGAACAATTGATTGATGGTCGAAAAATTGGTTCGAGTGCCATTAAAGAATTCATCCACAATGGACAAATTGAATCAGCTAATCGTTTCTTAGGCTATCGTTATCAAAATCAAGGAACAGTAATTCATGGTCTGCAAAGAGGACGAACACTTGGTTTTCCGACAGCGAATTTGTCAGTTTCAGATGATCAGTTATTACCTGGAATCGGTGTTTACACAACTAGAGTTGAGGTTAATGGTAAATGGTATGGAGCTATGACTTCAGTTGGTTATAACGTTACTTTTAAAGAAAACACTGGCATCACGGTCGAGACCAACATCTTTGATTTTGATCAAGATATTTATGGTGATGAAATTCGATTAGAATGGGTCAAAAGATTACGTGGTGAAGTAAAATTTGCTGGCGTTGAAGGCTTAATTGCCCAGCTAAAACAAGATAAAAATGATTCTTTGAATAATTTAAAATAAAAAATTCATCTCACATTAGCAGATGAATTTTTTGAGTTAATAAAGAATCTTCAATAAATTAGTAAAAATAAGCTTGCATACTTGACACCATAAGGATAGATTGTTATATTTTACATTGTTAGCACTCAGGTATGAACAGTGCTAAAAGGAGGACGGTATAATGTTATCACAACGTCAAGATGCAATCTTGAGAGAAGTCGTGCGCATTTTTACAGATACCGGCCAGCCGGTTGGTTCGAAAACATTGATGAATCAATTACCTTTCCATGTCAGTTCGGCAACGATCAGAAATGAAATGGCTGTTCTTGAAGAAGTGGGTTACCTCGAGAAAACTCATTTGTCGTCAGGAAGAATTCCTTCAGCAATGGGATACCGCTATTATCTTGATCATTTGGTACAGCCAACTAGCGTACCGCAAGATATTGCACAAAGAATTGACGAAGATTTTGGTAAAACGTATCATCAGATAGGTGATATCATTGAACAATCTGCCAAAATTTTATCTCATCTAACTAGTTATACAGCAATCACGCTGGGTCCAGAGAGCAGTACGATTCGATTAACTGGATTTCGGATTGTTCCTTTGAACTCGCATCAACTTATGGCAATCATTGTCACAAGTGATAATAATGTTGAAAATAATATTTATACAATTGATGATGACTTTGATAGTTCTTTGATTGAAAAAATCGTTAATATCGTTAATGATAAATTAGTCGGACAACCTTTACCAAAAGTCATTAAAATGTTGCATACAGATGTTCCAGCAATCCTTTCGGATTATATGTATTCAACTGATGGCCTTTTGGACATGATGGATACATTGTTCAAAAAAGCTGGTTCGGAAAAATATTATGTTGATGGTCAATTGAATCTTTTAAATTATGCTAACAATGATGATTTATCACAAGTTCAATCTTTATTTTCATTAATGAACCAGAGTACAGACTTGAGAAAGTTGTTAGATTCAAGTATTTCTGATGACGGAATCAAAGTTCGTTTAGGTAGTGAATTGGATTCGGATGTTTTGAAAAATTACAGTATCATTACTGCTAATTACGATGTCGGACATCACGGTAAGGGTGTAATTGCTTTACTTGGTCCTACTACCATGCATTATTCGCAATTGATCGGTTTATTAGGAGAATTCAGAGTTGAATTAGCAAAAAGATTGATTGATTATTATTCAAGGTATGATGATTCTTGAAATTTAGGAGGAAGTAATGGCAGATAAGAACAAAAATCAAGATTTGAAGCAGGAGTCTACTAAAGACAAAGCTCCAAAGACTGATAAGAAAGCTGAAAAATCAGCTAAAGAAGAAAAAGCAAAGGTTGATCCTCGCGACAAAGAGATCAAAGACCTTAAAGCTAAGAATGCGGATTTGGAAGATAAATTCTTGAGAAGCCAAGCTGAAATTCAGAATATGAATAATCGTCATAAGAAGGAAGTTTCCGGAATTCTAAAGTATGATGGTCAAAAGCTAGCAACCGAGATTCTTCCAGTTTTGGATAATCTAGAACGTGCCCTTGATGTTAAAGCTGACGATGAAGCCAGCAAGCAACTCAAGAAAGGGATTGAAATGGTTCAACAACACATGGTTAAAGCCTTAGATGATAATCATGTGACTGTGATCGATAATGCTGGTGAAGTTTTTGATCCAACATTTAGTCAGGCCGTTCAAACTGTTCCTGCTGATAAAGATCATAAGAAGGATACAGTCGTTCAAGTCTTGCAAAAGGGTTATAAATTAGAAGACCGCGTTTTACGTCCAGCAATGGTTGTCGTTGCTCAATAATTTAAATAAAAGAAATTAAAAAAGAGGTTTTATTATGTCTAAAGTTATTGGTATTGATTTAGGTACTACAAACTCAGCTGTAGCCGTCTTGGAAGGTGGATCACCAAAGATCATCACTAACCCAGAAGGTGCTAGAACTACTCCATCTGTTGTTGCTTTTAAAGATGGTGAAATTCAAGTTGGTGAAGTTGCAAAGCGTCAAGCTATCACAAATCCTGACACAGTTTCATCAATCAAACGTCATATGGGTGAAGCAGGTTACAAGGTAAAAGCTGGTGGAAAAGAATATACACCACAAGAAATTTCTGCTTTCATTCTTCAACACATCAAGAAATTCTCAGAAGATTACTTAGGTGAAAAAGTTACAGATGCTGTTATTACAGTTCCTGCATACTTTAATGATTCACAAAGACAAGCTACTAAAGATGCTGGTAAGATTGCTGGTCTAAACGTTCAACGTATCGTTAACGAACCAACAGCTTCAGCACTTGCTTATGGTCTAGATAATGATAAGGGTGACGAAAAGATCCTTGTTTATGACCTTGGTGGTGGTACATTTGATGTTTCTATCCTTCAATTAGGTGACGGAGTCTTCGAAGTACTTTCAACAAATGGTGATACACATCTAGGTGGAGATGACTTTGACCAAAAGATCATTGATTGGTTAGTTGCACAATTTAAAGAAAAGAATGGCGTTGACTTATCACAAGATAAGATGGCTCTACAAAGATTAAAGGATGCCGCTGAAAAAGCCAAGAAAGATTTGTCAGGTGTTGCTCAAACATCAATCAGTCTTCCATTTATTTCATCAGGTGCTAATGGCCCACTTCACTTGGAAGAAACTTTGACACGTGCTAAGTTTGATGAATTGACATCCGATTTAGTTGAAAGAACTAAGATCCCCGTTGACAATGCTTTGAAAGATGCAAATCTAACAAATTCTGATATCGACAAGGTTATCTTAAATGGTGGTTCAACACGTATTCCTGCTGTTCAAGATGCTGTTGCTAAATGGACTGGTAAAGCCCCAGATCACTCAATCAACCCTGATGAAGCCGTTGCCCTTGGTGCTGCTATTCAAGGTGGTGTTATCTCTGGTGATGTTAAGGATGTTGTTTTGCTTGATGTTACACCTCTATCACTTGGTATCGAAACAATGGGTGGCGTCTTCACTAAGTTGATCGATAGAAATACAACTATCCCAACAAGCAAATCACAAGTCTTCTCAACTGCTGCTGATAACCAAAGTGCTGTTGATATTCATGTCTTACAAGGTGAACGTCCAATGGCTGCTGACAATAAGACCTTAGGTCGTTTCCAATTGACAGATATTCCTGCTGCACCTCGTGGTGTACCTCAAATTCAAGTTACATTCGATATTGATAAGAACGGTATCGTAAATGTATCTGCCAAAGATTTGGGCACAAATAAGGAACAAAAGATTACTATCAAGAGTTCATCAGGCTTGAGCGATGAAGAAATCGACAAGATGATGAAGGAAGCTAAGGAACACGAAGAAGAAGATAACAAACGTAAGGAAGAAGTCGATGTTAAGAATGACGTTGAACAAACATTGTTCGCAACTGACAAGACTCTAAAAGACGTTAAAGGTAAAGTTTCTGATGATGAAATCAAGAAAGCCCAAGATGCTCGTGATGCTTTGAAGAAAGCTCAAGACTCAGGTAATCTTGAAGACATGAAGAAGAAACGTGACGATTTGAATAAGATCGTTCAAGATTTGTCTGTAAAACTTTATCAACAAGCTCAACAAGCACAACAAAAAGCTGGCGGCGACGCTAAGGGTAATACTGGTGATAAGAAGTCAGATGACAACACTGTTGATGGCGACTTTTCAGAAGTAGATCCTGATAAAGATAAGGATAATAAATAATAATTGTGATAAAGAGCAGTCATTTAATTACTAAAACCAGTTATGGTATAGTAAGAACATAACTGCTCTTTTGAGCGTTAAAAAGGAATAGGACAAAATTGTCCTGTCATACAAAGGTGATTTAATGGCAGATAGAAATCCATATGACGTACTAGGCGTTGATAAAAATGCTTCTGATGATGATATTAGAAAGGCGTTTCGTAAACTTTCAAAAAAATATCATCCTGATTTGAACAAAGCTCCCGATGCGGAAGCTAAGTTTAAGGAAGTTAATGCAGCCTATGAAATCTTAAAAGACCCACAAAAGCGTGCTCAATATGATCAATATGGTTCTGCCGGTATGAATGGTGGCCAAGGTGGATTTGGCGGCTTCGGTGGCGGAGCTGGTGGAGATCAGTTCGGCGGCTTTGAAGATATCTTTAGCCAATTCTTTGGCGGTGGCGGAGCTGCTCGTCAAAATCCAAATGCCCCAAGACAAGGTTCCGACCTTCAATACCGCATGGATTTGACTTTTGAAGAAGGAGTTTTCGGTAAGAAGACTAATATTTCTTATAACCGTGAAGAGGAATGTTCTACTTGTGGTGGTTCTGGTGCAAAACCAGGGACACATCCAGAAACTTGTTCAAAATGTCATGGTTCAGGCTATGTTGAAGTTGATCGTCAAACTCCACTTGGTCGTATGCGTACAAGAGTTGTTTGTGACGTCTGCAATGGTACTGGTAAAGAAATTAAAGAAAAGTGCAACATTTGCCACGGTTCAGGTAAGGTAAATGAAAAGCATGAATTAAAAGTTACCGTACCAGCTGGTGTTGAAGATGGACAACAAATGCGCCTTGATGGTCAAGGTGAAGCCGGAACTAACGGTGGACCTTATGGTGATCTTTATATTGTCTTCCACGTTGCTGCAAGTAAGGAATTTAGACGTGATGGCTCAACAATTTATGCCTCAGTGAATATCAGTTTCCCTCAAGCTACTTTGGGTGATGAAATCAAAGTTAACACGGTTCATGGACCAGTTAAGTTGAATATCCCAAGTGGTACGCAAACTGGTACAACGTTTAGATTGCGTGGCAAGGGTGCTCCAGTTCTTAACAGCAAGAGTATTGGTGATGAAAAGGTCACAGTTAATATTGTGACGCCAAGAAAACTTTCCGCTGAACAACGTAGCGCTTTGAAGAAATTTGCCGAAGCTGGTGGCGACAAGGTTAAAGAAAAAGATAGTAACTTTTTCAATAAAGTAAGAGACGCCTTTAAAGGTGAATAACAATAAGAGAGTGGAACAAGAGCGCTCAGCTCTCGTAGGGAGTTGCTCTTGTGTAACTCGTTTCAGTTAGAAAGAAGGGGTTTTGACCTCTTCTTTTTTGTTGTCTAGAACATCGGTGTACAATAGTGTAAAATAGAAAGAATGATAAATTTCTGATAGAAGGGAAATAATTTATGGATTTAGATCTCGATAAGTTAAAAGAAAGACAAAAGAGAATTCGTAATTTTTCTATCGTAGCGCATATCGATCACGGTAAATCAACGATTGCTGATCGAATTTTGGAAAGAACTAAGACAGTAGCAAAACGTGATATGAAGGCTCAGATCCTAGATGATATGGATTTGGAACGTGAGCGTGGAATTACTATTAAATTGAATGCGGTCGAATTAGAGTACGAAGCCAAGGATGGAAAAACATACATTTTTCATTTAATTGATACCCCAGGACACGTGGACTTTTCTTATGAAGTTTCACGATCTTTGGCAGCTTGCGAAGGAGCTTTATTAGTAGTTGATGCAGCTCAAGGGGTTGAAGCTCAAACCTTAGCCAATGCTTATTTAGCAATTGATAACGATTTGGAAATTGTTCCCGTAATTAATAAAATTGACTTACCATCGGCTGAACCGGATAAAGTTAAAGAAGAAATTGAAGAGATGATCGGTATTGATGCTGAATCTTCAATTTTGATGAGTGCAAAAACTGGTGTTGGTGTGGATGAATTACTTGAAAGAATCGTTTCTGATGTGCCCGCCCCAGAAGGTGATTTAGATAAGCCATTAAAAGCTTTGATCTTTGATTCAGTTTACGATAGTTATCGTGGAGTTGTTTTGGATGTTCGTGTCCGTGAAGGCGTTGTAAAGGTCGGAGACACGATTGAATTGATGAGTAATAAGAAGACCTTTGAAGTTACAGAAGTCGGTGTAATGTCTCCTAAAGCCGTTAAACGTGATTATTTGATGGCAGGGGATGTTGGCTATATCACAGCAAGTATCAAGACAGTTAAGGATACTCAAGTTGGTGATACAGTTACCTTAGCTAATAATCCGACTGATGCACCATTGACAGGTTATCGTAAGAGTACACCAATGGTATATGCTGGTCTTTATCCAGTCGATAACGCAAAGTATGAAGATTTACATGAAGCACTTGATAAGCTGCAATTAAATGATGCTGCTTTGGAATATGAACCAGAAACTTCTCAAGCTTTGGGATTTGGTTTTCGTGTTGGCTTCTTAGGGCTATTACATATGGATGTTGTTCAAGAACGTCTAGAACGTGACTTTGACCTTGATTTAATTACCACATCGCCATCTGTTGATTATCATGTAACAACGACTGATGGTAAAGAGATCATCGTTGATAATCCAGCCGAATTGCCAGATGCTTCAGAAATAAAAGAAGTACGTGAGCCGTTCGTTCGAGCTGAGATCATGGTTCCAGAAGATTTTGTTGGTCCAGTCATGGAGCTGTGTCAAAGAAAACGCGGTGAGTTCGTGACTATGGATTATTTGGATAAATATCGTGTGAACGTTATTTATAAGTTGCCACTACTCGAAATTATCTTCGATTTCTTTGATGATTTGAAGTCAAATACTAAGGGATATGCTTCGTTGGATTATGATGTCGACGACTATGAACCAAGCGAATTAGTCAAAATGGATATTCTTTTGAACGGTGAACCCGTTGATGCCTTGAGTTTTATCGTTCACAAGGACTTTGCACAAAAACGTGGTCGCGATATTGTTGCCCGTTTGAAGGAAGTTATTCCAAGACAAATGTTTGAAATTCCAATTCAAGCAGCGATTGGTAATAAGATCGTGGCTCGTGCCAATGTTAAAGCTTATCGAAAAGATGTTACTGCTAAACTTTATGGTGGTGATAGAACTCGTCGTGATAAGCTATTGAACAAGCAAAAAGCTGGTAAGAAACGAATGAAGGAAGTTGGAAAAGTTTCGATTCCTCAAGAGGCCTTCATGTCTGTCTTAAATCTTAACCGAGGCAAAGAAGACGGAAATAATTAGGAAATTGCTTATAATGGGTTTATAAACTCGTTATAGGCTTTTTTATTTATTGGGAGGTTTTGTTATGGAAAAATTTGATACGATTATCATCGGTGCTGGCCCAGGAGGATTAGCTGCAGGCTCTAATTTAGCTGCCGCCGGTCAAAACGTTGCCATTATCGAAAATAATCTTTGGGGTGGAACTTGTCCTAATCGTGGTTGTGATCCTAAAAAAGTTTTCATTGCGGCCGTCGAAGCTAGAGACAAAGTAGCACAATTAAAAGGTAAAGGGTTTGACGATGTGCCGTTTGTCAATTGGTCTGAAATTGAAAAATTTAAAGAAACCTTCACTGATCCAGTTTCTAAGGGCAGTAAAGACGGAGCTATTAATTCGGGTATCACAACAATTGATGGCGAGCCTAAATTTGTTTCAGAGAATGAATTAACAGTAAATGAAGCAACCTATTCAGCTGATCACTTCATTATTGCAACTGGACAACGTCCAAGTTATTTGGATATCAAAGGAAAAGAAAATCTTTTATCCAGTACTGACTTCTTATCTTTGAAGAAATTACCTAAAACAGTTGCCATCATCGGTGCTGGTTACATTGCTTTTGAAATGGCCACGATTGCTAATGCTACTGGGGCTGATGTGCATGTGATCCATCACAATGATCATCCTTTGAAAGCTTTTGACCAAGATTATGCAGATGAATTAGTTAAGCAATTGGAACAAAAGGGTGTAAAATTCCATTTTAATGTTGATACTAAAGAAATTACGAAAAATAATGACCAATTTGTTGTCAAAGCTGATAATTTAAATTTGACAGCTGATTTAGTGATTGGTGCAACTGGAAGGATTCCTAATACTGACTTTTTAGATTTGGAAAAGGCTAATGTGGAAACTGATAAACATGGTGTAGTCGTAAATTCTAAATTGCAATCTAGTAATGACAAGATTTTTGCTATTGGGGATGTTGTTTCAACTAAAGCTCCTAAATTAACGCCTGTAGCTGGATTTGAAGCTAACTATGTTAGTGAAGTTATTTTGCAAAAGACTACTGCAGATATTTCATTGCCGCTTATTCCAACAGTAGTTTATGGCAGTCCAAAGCTTGCTAAAGTGGGTGCGCAAACTGGAAGTAAAGTAGTTGATCAGGATGTTACAAACTGGTTCTCATATCGTCATAGTAATGAACCAGTTGCCAAAGTAAAGATCTTCTTGAACGATGATGGTCAAATTATTGGTGCAACTGTTTTGAGTCAAGAAGCTGATAGTTTTATCAATTTGTTGACTAAAGCAATTGAGCAAAAGATGACTCATCAAGACGTTCAGAAGGAAATTTTAGCTTATCCGACTGCTGCTAGTGATTTAGAATATTTATTTTAGATAAAAAAATATAAGAATATTTTATTTGTCAAATGAATTGTATTGCTTTTAAATCTATTTATTTAAAAATATTTTGTTAAATTTGACTTTTGTACATATTTTTGGATGATATAATTCTTGTAGAATGAAAGAAAGGGCATTCATAAATATGCGCAAATCAACTAATTTCAAAAAATTCCTTATTTGCATAATTATGTTTTCTTTTTTTGCAGGACGCTTAGTACTCAAGAAAAATAAAGAAATCGAAGCAGCTGAAATTGCTACCGAAGTAATTGGTGATCGTGATGAGGTCAATATTGTCCCAAAACATGAGCCAACTGGTGAGGTTAGAAAATTTTTAGGGATGTGGATGACTTCTGGCTACAGCCTTCAACCGGAAGAAAAGGTCTATACGATTGAAGGAAATCCTGTGACGCTCTATACCGATGCTGGTCGTTCAGTGGTGACAAGGATTTTAACGATTACTTCTTGGCAACATTATCAATGGTATGAGAGTTCAGATGGCAAGAAGTGGGATAAAGTGAGTAGTAAAAATGGTGGGACTGATCAAAATTTAACGGTCACTCCCAAAGAAGTAGGAGTGAAATATTATCAACTAAGAACATCGTGGTATATGTTACTGGGACCTTCGATTTTTGATCCACAAGTTTGGACTAAAGTTGCAGCAGTGCATGCTTTAGATAGTGATGTTGATGTCACAGATATAAGTGTAACGACTGATGATGATTATATTTATAATTTAGAAAATGAAATCACCACGACCTCAACTTATGCCAGGGCACGCATTTCACCAGCAGATTTTACTGGTACAGTAAAATGGAGTATTGATAAACCTGATATTGCAACGATTGATGAAAATACTGGTCTGATTACTGCTAACAATCGCGCTATTACTGGAGAAGTTAAAGTTACTGCTACAGCAATTAATAGTTCTGATGGTGGTACCAAGGAAGCTAGTACCACTGTAATGGTCGGTGGAGGTTTGGATGATCAAACAGTTTATGCTGGAGAAACTGCTACTTTCAAGTTGTTAGGAAATATTGGTGAATTTGAAGAGCAAGAAGATTTAGCTTATTCTATTCGTTGGTTCAAAGAAGATCCAATTACCCATGAACAATCTGAAATTGAAATTGGCAATAATTCAGTTTCTCACACCACACCAGTGACGACTTTAGATGATGATGGTACTGAAATTTTCGCTCATATTGAAGTTAAAAGTAGTGGTCAAAAGTATGAATATGATACTAACAAGGCTAAATTGAATGTCTTATCAAAGGATGGTCCAGAGATTGCTATTGAAGATACTTTAACTAATCAAACTGTGAGTGATCGCAATGACTTACCAACTATGTTGTTCGATGTAATTGGGGATGACAATGTCGTTTACAACACGGAAATTGCTAACAAGAGTACTGGCAGCCGTTTAAAAAATGCGACTTATTATTTACCAATTCGCAAGGGCAGTAAAATTAATGAAGTTTTAGTTGATGGGACTGCTGTAGATTATAAGGTCAATACTGATAGTAAGTCCGAAGATGTGGTGGAAATTTCTGATTTGAATTTTGGCATCAATCAGAGTCACGAATTAGAAGTAAACACGACGATCAGTGATGTTAATAAGCGTGAAACTTATCGGTCGACCGGATACGTCCATGGTGTTGATGATAATGGGACTGAATATCAAAAATTTGGTGATACCAGAACAGTTAATTTGATCACGAATAAATTGGAATATTCAATTAACGATATTGATTACGGTAATATCAAACCGATTGCCAATGAAAAAATAATTTATCGTCAGGCAGAAACTAATTGGCCAAATAACATTTTGGAAATCGACGATATGAGACGTAATAAAACCGCTCTGAAGCTCTTTTTATCACAGGAAGCTCCACTAAAGGATGAACAAGAAAATGAGCTTCAAGGACATTTAAAGTACATTAACGACGATTCTGAACTAGATCTATTAGAAAATACAACCTTAGTTTCTGAAACTGCTGGTGGCCAGATGATGAACTCACTTTCTTGGCGAACCGATAAGGGTGTTTTATTAGAAATGAATAATAAGTTAAATAAATCAGGTAGCTATCACGCAAAGTTAAATTGGACTTTCGTTGATAGTGTAGAATAAAAAAAGCTTACCGGAATTTTTCCGATAAGCTTTTTATGTCATGCTCTTTAATTAAAATGAGTTAGATAAGTAAGACTCAAACAGCTAGTCTAACCGGCTTGTTCCACTCTCTTAATCTTCATAACCATTTAAGTGTTTTGATTTAAAGTTCCAAGCATCAGTGATAACTTTTTCAACATCATCGTACTTAGGTTGCCATTTCAAAATAGTTCTAGCCTTTGTAGAATCAGCAATCAAAGTACTTGGGTCACCGGCACGTCTTGGACCCATTTTTGCAGGAATTTCTTTGCCAGTAGCTTTACGAGCTGCTTCAAGAATCTCCTTGTTAGAGAAACCAGTTGAAGAGCCAAGGTTAAAGACATCGCTGTCATTACCAGCACGCAAGTATTCCATAGCCAAGCGATGTGCTTCAGCTAAGTCTTCAACGTGAACGTAATCACGGACATTAGTACCATCCTTAGTATCATAATCATCACCGAAAATAGTCAATTCATCACGTTGTCCAGCAGCAACTTGAAGTACAACTGGGATCAAGTGAGTTTCAGGATTGTGATCTTCACCGATAGTACCATCTGGTTTTGCACCACCAACGTTGAAGTATCTCAAGGCAACAAATTTGATACCGTAAGCTACATCACACCAGTGCATGATTTTTTCCATAGCAAGTTTACTTTCACCATATGGGTTAGTTGGCACTGTTGGATCAGTTTCCTTAATTGGAATTTGTTTAGGTTCGCCGTATGTTGCGGCTGTTGATGAGAAGACGATGTGCTTTACACCAAAGTTGTGCATTACTTGAAGTAGAGAGATCATCCCACTAGTATTGTTATCGAAGTATTTGAGAGGATCTTTCATTGATTCTGGAACAACTGAGAAAGCCGCAAAGTGAATGATATCAGTAATATCTTCATTTTGGAAAAGTTTGATCAAAAATTCCTTATCACGGACATCACCTTGATAAAACTTAGCTTTTGAATTAACAGCTTGTTTGTGTCCTGTTGATAGGTTATCTGCTACAATGACGTCGTAACCTAGTTCACACAAGTGATCAACTGTATGTGAACCGATGTAACCGGCACCACCTAAAACAAGAATGCTCATAAAATTACCTCCAGATTTGTTTATGATTATATTATAACTTATTTATTAAAAATTAAATCGCTTTCTAAAGAACTCTCAAAATTTAAAATCTTAACTTTATTGATTCAATGCATTACTATATTAACTATATTGTTTAATTAAAATATGGAACGGAATGGAAAATATGAAGAAATTCTTTTCAATTTTTGGAACTATCCTATTATTATTGGTTGCATTAATTCTGATCTTCAATCAACCAATTAAAGAATATGCAGTTAAACAAATTGCACAAAAGAATTACACAACCTTAACTGCCAAAAAAGTTGAGGCCAATAAAAAGAAAAAGGGTGAATTTAACTTTAAAAAAGTTAAACCAATTTCGGCGAGCCAAGTAGCCAAAGCAGCTGTTAACAATGATGCAGCAGTGATTGGAAAAATGGCTGTTCCTTCAGTCAATTTGAAGTTACCAATCGTTGTCGGACTAAGTGATAATGCTTTATCGACCGGTGGCGGTACGATGAAAGAAGACGAAGTAATGGGGAAAAAGAATTATGCCTTGGCAGGTCACTATATGACTAACAAAGGTGCACTATTTTCACCGTTAGAGAATGCTAAAATTGGTGATTTAGCCTACATTACAGATATGAAACGAGTTTATACGTATAAAATTTTCTACAAGAAAATCGTTCCTCCAACAGCAGTCTACTTGTTAGACGACGTTGAAGGACAGAGTTTATTAACATTAATAACCTGCGCAGATGGGGGAACGAATCGCTGGGCCTTACAAGGTTCACTAGTCAGCAGTAAACCAGCGAATAAACAAACTTTAGCTGTTTTTTCTTAATTGGAACTTAAAAAGTTTTGATGCTATGTCAAGACTTTTTTTTTACGTTTGATAATTGCTATAATTAGTTGTTAGTAGGTGATGGATTGACATTAATTAATTGGGAGAAACGTAAGAATCCCACAAAACAAGAGATAGAAAAATTTGCTTCCGAAAAACACGTGAATGAGATAGTGGCACAACTATTGATTCAAAGAGGTATTACCGATAACTTGGAAATCGAATCTTTTCTGCATAGTAATGTAGATGAATTACAAGATCCGTTCGGTTTGCATGACCTCGATAAAGCTTTGGAAATAATTGATGATGCGGTCAGCAGTCAACAAAAAATTGCCATTTATGGTGACTATGATGCTGATGGTGTGACAAGTACTTCAATAATGAAATTGACTTTACAAAAACTGGGAGCTAAGCCGATCTTTTATGTTCCAGACCGTTTTAAAGATGGCTATGGCCCAAACCTTGACCGTTACAAAGAATTAGCTGACAAAGGAATCGACTTATTAATCACGGTTGATAATGGTGTCAGTGGTAAAGAGCAGATCAAGTATTTAAAGGATCGTGGTATTAAAGTCATCGTAACTGATCATCATGATTTACCGAAAGAATTACCTGATGCTGATGCAATCGTTCATCCTAGTATCCCAGGCTCGGAATATGTTTGTCCGTATTTGTCTGGTGCCGGAGTGGCTTTTAAGATTGCTGATGCACTTTTAGGCGATGAAGCTTTGGAATTGATAGATTTGGCGGCTATCGGAACAGTTGCTGACTCTGTGGCTTTAAAAGGTGAAAATCGTGTCATCGTCAATGTTGGTTTGCAAGAAATGCAAAAAAATCATCACGTTGGTTTAAGCGAGTTGATCAAGAAATGCAAGATCAAGTTGCGTGATATCAATGAGGAGGATATCGGTTTCAAATTAGCTCCAAGAATTAATGCTTTAGGACGCTTGGATAATGCCTCCTCTGGAGTTGAACTGTTGACGACTGGTGACGATAGTTTTGCTAAAGAAATCGTCGATGAGACTGAAGATATCAATGCTAGACGTCAAGACTTGGTTAATTCAGCTTTCAACGATGCTCAGAGCCAAATTGCTGCCCAAAAAGATCATGGTGTGATAGTTTTAAAGGGTAACGATTGGCATCAAGGTGTGCTCGGAATAGTTGCTAGTCGGGTCATGGATCAAGAAAATAAACCAGTTTTAGCCACTCAATATGATGAATTTAGTGGTGTGATGAAAGGGTCCGGTCGTAGTCCTGAAGGATTCAATTTGTTTACGGCTTTGCAGCAATATCAAGACTTGTTTACAGCCTTTGGTGGTCATGCTCAGGCGTGTGGTTTTTCGATTGAAGAAAGTCAATTAGATAAATTAACTGAGTTGGTGCAATCTGAGCCAGAAAAACAAGGTTTTGATTCTCAAGCACCGGTCGTTAAAGACTATGATCTAGATTTATCGATTGCAGACTTGAATTTTGATCTAATCAAAGATATTAATCAGTTGGCACCGTTTGGAATGGGAAATCCTAAACCGGTGATCAAACTGACTAATGTTGAGTTAAGCCAGATGCGCTCGATTGGCAAAGACGGCAGTCACTTGAAGACATTCATTGAGGATAACGACCACCAAATCGATGCGATAGGTTTTGGCATGTTTAAGCAAGCTCAAGAAGTCAAGAACGCACCTTGTAACGTTTATGGTGAATTGGGCATCAATGAGTGGGCTGGTCGGAAAAACTTGCAATTGATGTTAGATGATTTGCAAGTGTCACCCGAGGCCAAAAAGATTCAAGCTTTGAAAAAAGTTTATTTAGATTATCGCAACAAACGAATATCGGCTTCGATCATGGAACATTTCGATGCCATAGTTTTCTTCAATGATGCTTATTATGAAGCTGCTAAACGGTCAAAAGTGAACGTTAAAATGGCTAAATTTGATGAAAATGTCGACGGAGAAAATATTTTAATTTACGATCGACCACATAATTTGCAATTGTTCGAAAATTTTTTGAAGACGAATCAAGCTGCACACACGGCGTTATTTTTCCATACTAATTTAACTAGTGGTTATTTAAAACCCGATATGGCAAGAATGAAAACGCTCTTGAAGTATTTGTACACGCATCAAAATATTCGTGCTGATCAAATGAATTTAGTGGCTGAATATTTAAATTTTGAAAAAAATGACGTAGATTTTTATTTAAAAGTGTTTTTTGAGTTAAATTTTGTTAAAATGGTAAATGGCTTTGTTGAAAAAGCTGATGCTCAACAACGCAAATTGATTGAATCTCCAACTTACGTGAAGAGATTACAACGCAATGATGTTGAAAAAATATTAATTGAATCCAACTTTGACGATCTCTTATCTTGGATGAGTGATTTTGATTGCCACTGTTAGATTGAATGGGGAATTTAAAAAAATGGATATTGATTTTAAGAAATATGTTGCTAATGTTCAAGATTTTCCAGAACCTGGTGTACTATTTCGAGATATTTCACCATTAATGGCTGATGGCAAGGCATATGCTGCAGCAACCGATAAGATTGTTGACTATGCTAAAAGTCGTGGTGCAGAAATGATTGCAGGACCTGAAGCAAGAGGATTTATCGTGGGATGCCCAGTAGCTTACAAGATGGGTATTGGATTTGCTCCTGCACGTAAAAAAGGTAAGTTGCCTCGTGAGACTGTTTCGGTCACATATGACCTTGAATACGGTCAAAGTTCTTTGTATATGCAAAAAGATGCCATCAAACCAGGTCAAAAAGTTTTAGTTGTTGACGATTTAATGGCAACAGGTGGCACATTAGCTGCTACAATTAAGTTGATTGAAAAGTTAGGTGGAATCGTTGTTGGAACCGCCTTTCTAATTGAGTTAACTGATTTGCACGGACGTGATAAAATAAAAGGGTACGACATGTATACCCTAATGCAATATTAATTACAAAGGGGTCTGAAAGGGCCTTTCTTATGGAGAGTTGGCAGAGTGGTAATGCATCGGACTCGAAATCCGACGAACCTGTTTTATAGCAGGCGCGCAGGTTCAAATCCTGTACTCTCCTTATTTAGAATAAAAGAGAACAAAAGTTCTCAAAAATAGTTAGAGGAACACTGAATTAACGGTGTTCCTCTTTTTTTGCTTTATAAAAAATGTAAGAGAATTTAAATGCTATTTGCGCAGAATTTTGCGCAGCGGAAGATTCATTGTCCCATTTTGCGCAGGAAAAAATCAGCAAAAAAGGTGTGCGCAAAATATTGTATTAATGCTAATCATTATTATTAGTTTCTTCAATGCCGTTAAATAATTTTCTAAGATCACTACTTTGCTCAAGCGATGTTGAATCGAACATATGAGTGTAATATTTTAATGTAGTAGCAGTTGTTTTATGACCGACACGTCTTGATACATATTTAAGATTAAAGCCCTGATCAAGTAGGTAGGATATATGAGTATGTCTAATCCCGTGAAAATTAATTATTTTACTTGCGCCGATTTCATTTAGTAATTTTTTTAATTGCTGATTGACTGATTGAGAAGTAGGTGTTTCTTTGCGCCTACTTCTAAAAACATAATTGTAAGGATCAGTGTAATTAATTCTATTAAAGTATTCTTCCTGACCAATTTTGAGCTTTTTAAGTACATTAATGCAGTCACTACTAACATCAACATACCTAACACCAGCAGGTGTTTTAGTGGCCTTTTGATTACGGGTATCATTTTCGATGGCTTTATTGACACGAATTACTTTTTTATTAAAATTGATATCATTCCAAGTAAGCCCCGCACATTCCTCGTATCTCATTCCTGTTTGTGTTACTAAATATACTTCAGCTGATGATATATCATTAATAGAAGTATGCATTTTAGCAACTTCAATCAGTTTTATGTAATCATCAGGTTCAAGAAATTTTTCATCGGGGCTTTTTGATTCCTTACCGGCAACAATGGTTGTATTTCTAGTAAAGTCCGTATAGATTAATTGTTCTGCTATTGCATCTTCACACATTGATCTAAAGAAACTATTGTATTTGCTAACGGTTACTTTTGTGCGAGTTTTGCCAAACTCATTTAAAAAATGCTGATAGTCTGCTTTAGTAATATCAACTAGTCTCATGTTTGGAAAGTATTTTTTGATTACATCTATCGCAAAATAGTATCTATTAACTGTAGAATGTGATTTGCCTTTAATGCGATATAGTTCAACCCATTCTTTAAAATAATCGGAGAAGAGCATATCTTGCTTTGCAAGGTTAGCATGATTTGATTTTTGTAATTCAATTTTCCTAGCGGCTTCCTCACATTCTGTTTTCCTGACGAACCCGCCCTTTGTTTTATTTCTATATTTGCCAGTAGTAGGATCTTTATAGGAAACACGATATTCCCATTTTCCATTGCGTTTATGGATTGACGCCATAATTGACCATATCCTTTCTAAAGTAAAGTTTTGATTGATAATGGTTTGAATTTATTTATATTTTTGAAATCAAATTGACGAATAGGAGAGTTTTGTCAATTTAATGGGGTACATATGTTCTTTGGACGTTAAAAATAAAAAGCCTTTTAAGGCTTTTTATTGTGATTGATCGCCAATACCTTGCTGTGTTGAAAGTTTAATTCCATGGAATCATATAACATTTCTTTATCTTGAGGATATATTGTAAGATATTGGTCCATATAAACTGATAGCCAAGTTTGCAAAGTAGAATAGCAATCTGAGGAATCGATGGCCCATAAACAGCTCAATAATGCACCAACACTACTTCTTCCATGTCCTTTTAAGAATTGTGATCTAGTAACATTTATTATATTTGGAAAGAAATATGATGAGTTTCTTAGCTGGTATTTATGGGACCGCCTATTGTATATCCTTCCTCCATGAGATGATTCGTTTCGATAGTAAAGGCATAGGGATAATATATCCCCAAAAGACTGTCTTATTTTGAATTTATCATCAGCAACAGGTACAAGACGGGAATCTAAATTTATCATTCTTCCGAGAACCTTGTCTCTAACATTTGGTTTACTTAATTTATAAAGATAAATGGCTTCGCCAAACATTAGACCCTTTATAGCTATCCAAGGTGGAACATTATGATGGTCTTCACGGTAATGTTTAAAAGGTTGATAGTCATTATGCTTTGTAATGTATTTTAATTTCTTTAAAAGTCTATCACGATCGTTTTCAGTAACAATATTACCCTGTCTGTCACGTAAAGGCCTTCTATGTCTATAGATTATATGAGATTTACCAGTGTTATAGTTACTTATTGCAATATATCTACTATCATTATCTGAATATTCCTCAGCTATTGTATAAGCTAAAATTTGTTTAAAGGATAATTCGAATTCTTCCAGTGCATTTTTAAGTGAGGCTCTTATATTTTTATCAAATTTATATAATGCAAGGATATGTTCGAATGTGATTCCATCTTTGAATCCTTCATCATCGTTATCTGGGTTTATTAAGAATTTATCCTTGTAACCGTTAATTATTTCATAATAACCATACTTTATTAAAGATGATCTTACAGTGTCAGGATTCTCAAAAGTTA
The DNA here is from genome assembly GCF_036913615.1 of Companilactobacillus miaonis. NCBI lineage: Bacteria > Bacillati > Bacillota > Bacilli > Lactobacillales > Lactobacillaceae > Companilactobacillus > Companilactobacillus miaonis. Next base: position 208,132 of record NZ_JAYKTX010000003.1, read on the forward strand.
AATTTCTAGATTTTAATAACTCCATTTGTTCATCTATTGTTTTAAATGGTTTATCAGCTTGCATAATTTTCTCCAAAATAAAAGGACGAATAATAGAATAAACTATATCCGTCCAGTGGCGTACTAAGTACGCGCTCATTTGTATAGATATAGTATATCATTCATGATTCATTAAATCTAACATTTTAATGAATCATGGTTAGATAATTTTACATAGTCATACATATTCCTACAGTTCTGATGAATTGTTTTTACAGTCATGCCACGACATGGCTTTTTTACTCGTAATTATTGACCTGTATAGTTACCATTCTCGTCAATGTATCCTTGCTGCATTCCTGTTTGAGTTTGCATCTCACCAAACGTCTTCATGTTGTCTGGCGTACTTTCTAACGCTTGTTGCTGTGACATTCCATCATGATCCATTTTATAAGCGGCAGGGGATTCACCATATTTGTTAACGAATCCTGTTAAAGTATTTTCATCATACGAGATACCACTAGATTGTTGCTGTGTATTTTGATCGTTTTGAGATGTTTGTTGTTGGCTATTGGTATTTGTGTCTGAAGCCTGTTGAGATTGATTAGAAGTCTGATTTTGAGCTTGTTGATTGGTGTTATTTTGTTGAGCGTCATTCTGATCAGTTGCTTGCTGATTATTGTTACTATCCTTTTTTTGATCAGATTTCTTAGGGGACTTCTTCTTAGTTGAAGAAGCCTTTTTCTTTTTGTCAGTTTTCTTCTTAGAAACTAGGGTAGTCTTATCCTTTTTTTCAGCAGAAGAACTGGCTGACTTGTTATTTGAACATGCTGCTAGCGAAAGGGTAGTAGCAATTAATAGAGCAGATGTGATAATACGTTTCATCTTGATATCCCCCATATCGTGAATAATAGATTCCAGAATTACTGTTAATTATTTTTGTGTTATATAAATTAATAAAATATAAACCCTAATGTTCCAAAGCCAATGATTGATTATATTCAACTGCTTCTGGAATCTCATTAAAGTCAACCGTCAAATCCTTATATTCTTCTAAGACTTTTTCAATTTCATCAATTGATACGTGAAAATATTCTTTTCTATTATTAACTTTGTTGATACGTTTATCATTAAAACGTTGGTGTAATTCGGCTTCTAGTGAATATGCATCATATGAGAATATAAATGCATGAACATCAAATTTGAATGGAACAGATGCGGATCCTAATTCATCAATCCGTTCTTGAGGATCAAGTCTCCTTGTAACGCCAATTTTTACTACATCTGGTCCAAAAGAGCCGATATTTGAAATTATATAGACATAACCAGCCGTGGCATTTTCTTGTCGATAATCCAAATCATTTTTCTCTGCTTCACCTTTAGAGATATTTTGATTTAGTTCATCAATGCTTTGCTGAACGTCGTCACGTTCTTTTCCCTCTAAAGTCGATAATTTAGCAGTAAGTTCTACGAGTGCTTTTTTATAATGATCAAGTTCTTTATTTAATTTCTTTTGAGCGTCTTGGATTTGCTTTTGTGCTTTTTTATCTTCTCGTTCACGTTCACGCTGTTCACGTAATTCTTCTTTTTCCTCTTGTTTCTTTTCAGAGTATTCATATGCTAGATGTAGTTCATCTATCTTGCTGTCCAAGTATTCAGGCGCAATAGAAATTCCATTCGGATCATTTAGTTTATTCAATTGGTCGTAGGATTTATGTATACGTTTCTCTATACGATCTATATTAGAATAAGTTATTTTGTTGATTGCAGCTTCGCATTCACCATTAAAGGCTCTAATCAGTTGTTTTCCGTTTTTCTTTTGCATTGAGCGGCCTTTTGCTTCTGAGTTGTTTAAGGTCATTGGGGTGAAAATAGAGTATGCTTCAAAGCTACGAATCATTCTTTTTTGTGTTTGACGGACCTCATCAAGACGAGCCTTATATCCAAGAGAATTTGCAAAATCATAACGTGGTTTATAGAGTCCGTACGACTGCATATTCAATTTATCTTCAGTGTCATCCAATTCCTTTTTCAGTGATGATATTTGTGAAGTTAAATTCGAAATTTCATTACGTAAATTGGACTCTTCGGTGGTTAATTTAGACAATGTGCTTTCATGTGTTTTCACTATGTTACTAAGTTCAGATTTTTTTGAGCTTAATTCATCTTGTTTCTTTTTAATTAGTTCATTTAATTCAGCCGGTTTCATTTGACTAGCAGTTAATTTTAAATTGGCCTGTTGAGTAAGTTCATTGTTCCTATTTGTGAGTTCGGCGTTTTCATTTTTAAGTGTTTCTATAGTTTCTTTGTACTGTTGTGTTTTGAATAAGTCAGAAAGTGACATCATTTTACCCCTTACAAAATAGTTTTTTTGTCCTCATATCTTGAATGTATTTTAAATCCCCAAAATTTGTTTTTTTTGGAACTGTCTAAAATAAAAAGCCGTTGCCGGCCATTTATTAATTTAAGTTTAAAGTGATGTCAAAACTGTGATCAGAGTTTTCATCTTCATAATCATCTGTATCATAGTAAGCATCAAATTTAAGACGTAATGTCTTCATATCACTAATCTTACTTAGCTTTTCAATAGGGAAGAGGATATCACCTTGTTTTGTAACACCTTTGGAGATTTCTCCCGCCCAATTTTCTTTGTACCCTTTAACGGTATCAAGAACAGCATCTACTTGTTGTCCGTCGTTTGTTACTAAGGTACCTTGATCAGGATAAGTCGTAATGTCTCTGTTAGCTGCGACACTCATATGAATGATAATATAGCCCTCAGCTTTAGTATTTGAGTCATCATCTGAAGTGTATGGATTCAATTTAAAGATAGATACCTTTGAGACTTTAATGTTGGCTGGTTGCCAAGAATTATCATTAAATGAAACGTCATAAGATTTTTGATCTAAAATCTTGTGATTATCGTAATTGATATCCAAGGTATCTTTATTTGAAGATGATTTTGAACCTTTTTCTGTTTGTGTTGTAGTGTGTCCAGATGCCTTATTAGAAGTATCGTCATCAGATGAACTTCCGCCGCCACCAATCATTCCAAATATAATAACAACTAAGACAACAACAATAAGCCAAAACCACCAAATTTTGTAGAACGGTTTATTATTTTTCATCCTAGTTCACCGCCTTAGCATTTTTTGAAGGGTGGTGTAATAAGATAAATACGGTACCCACAATAATAACTACAATTGCAGGAAATGCCATTGCAGCGGATATTAAGAACAGTGCATTACCAATAATCCCCAGAATAGGTCCAACCATTGAAATATTTTTATTTCTGCTTTGAATAAGGGCAATAATATTTAAAATAATACCAATAGCAGCCATAACGTAGAAAAATGTACCAGTACCGCTTGTCAAATTAGTACCGCCAAAAGCATCACTTGCGGCTGTACTAAAAATAACAGGCCACGAGACAGCAAACAAAACACAGTTAATAATATCTAGAATCCCAGTCCAGATGTTTATTTTTAGATTTTTCATAATAAAAACCCCCCCTAAAATTCAGCTTTTTATGTCGTCAGTATTTGGACATGTTTTTAAGTTAAAATAGTCAATATTTAAATCTGGTAACCCATAATTGTATCGCAGGTCTTGCGATGTATTAGGTAGACAACCGTGTTCTTCAATATAAAGATTAGTGACAACTGTCATAGCAAATTCATCAGCTTCACGCTCGGTTCTACGTTCATGAACCTTATTTGATATGTAGTAGGCTGCTAGACCTTTATGTTCAAGAACATGTCCAATTTCGTGAGCCAAAACAAAATAACGTTGATTTGAATATTTGATATTATTTGACATTATTATTACTGGTACATCAAAGAAATAGACCGTTTTGGCCAATGGTTTTGGTAATAGTTCTTTCCATTGAATATCTAAATTTAGCTTGTCCGCCCAAGTGAAAGGATCAAAGGTGCCATACCTTTGGCCGATGGTGAAGACAAGCTTATTTAAATCACTTGTTTTCACCATTTTTCTTTACTTCCCTTGCCTTAATCTTTTTAAGTTTTTCCCAAAAAATTTGAGTCATGGCAATTTCAACTTTTTCTTTTTCCTCTTTAGTTAAGTCCTCACCATCAAAAGTCATTCCACCCTGGGAATTTTCATCAATGAAGTTTCTAAGCTCAAGAGTATCTTTTTTTGTTGCCCATTCGGGGGTCTGATTACGACCTAATAAATAATCAGTAGAGACATTAAATATATCAGCTAGTTTGTCAACTGTGGATAGAGATGGCTCTCTTGTGCCACGTTCCCAAGCACCAATTGTTTTAGAGGACACCCCAATTTTATCTGAAAGTGTCTCTTGGGTATATCCATTTTGAACACGAAGCTCTCTTAGTTTTTGACCGAACATATTGTCACCTCTTAGTATTAATGATACTACAATATGTAGTATAAAAAGAACCTACAAAAAGTAGCATTTTCATGTTGACATACTACAAAACGTAGTTTATTATAATAACTGTAATAACTACAAAACGTAGTTAGGAGGTGATTCAATGAATAATACGAATAAGCTAAAAGAGATCCGAGAAAATAAAGATATGAAACAAATTGATCTTGCTTTAATGCTTGATGTATCACAAAAAACCATAAGTGCATGGGAAACAGGGAGACGTACGCCGTCCCCAAAATTCATGCAACAAATTGAAGATATTTTCAACGTTCCAAAAGAAGATATTTTTTTTACAGCTTTTAGCTACAAAATGTAGTGAATAATATTTACACACTAAGAGTACAAAAAAACCGATTTACAAATGAAGTCAGTTTTGTAAACCGGAGTTATCAAGGAGGTGATAACTGATGGGCGACATAAACATTGTTAAGGAAGTTTTAGATATGCAAGATCGTCAAAATTTCAATGATACTGATTTGGCAGCAATAGCAGGAACGTCAAAAACAACTGTTGGTAAATGGTTTAAAGGAACTCCAATCAAAGATGAATATCTAGTCAATCTATCTAATGCCATTGATGATACAAGATTTTCATTGGCGGTTAATTGCTACCTATTCAATCTACCGCCGGTTTTGTTAAATATTTCTAGTGAGTATAACCAAGAAACATCATCATTGCTGATAGGTACGCAGATTGAAGATTTGAATAGTGATAGTGCAATCGAGAATGCACTTAAAGAAATTAGCAAGAGTAATCCTGATGAAAATATTATCAAATTTGGAATATTCGAAATGTTCAGAACGAGTTCAATTATGCGTGCTTGTGCAACAGCAATGTCACATAGGTACCACATATCACTTAAACAAGCTGCATTAGGTGAAAGAGGGTGAAATAAATGCAAGAACCAGAGACTTTACCATTTGGTATTCCGGAAAAAGATGGATACGTACTGGCTTGGGTACGAAAAGATAAACTGAAGGATTTGATCAGCAAGCCTGCTGACGAGGGTATCGAATTGCTTCCTTGGGCATGTAAAATTGCTGGTTGTTCAGCCCCAACTTTAGTAAAGAAACTAGAAAGATACCGTGATGTCCTAGATATGGATAAGGGTGGATGTGTTAGATATTCTACTGGTTCTGGTAGCCCTTGGAAGTTTCAAGCACCCGAATTTAAAGAATTTGTTTTAAAGCACAAAAGAGAGTTTATGAAATCGGAGGAAATTTAAATGGAATACACACCAGATTATATCGATGAAACAGTTTTAGCAGCAGACAAAATCGGTAAAAAAATCCGCAATGACGAAGACACCTATGAAGAAATTTGCAGGCAGTTATCTCAATCCATTATTCGGGGAAACGGAAGAATCAGAAAGACATACGATCATCCGTTGAGTGATAGAGTTCTTGAGCCATTCTGTGAAGCTAGTCACGTGATTGTTAAAGCTCGCATAAGCAAATACATCCAAAAAGATATTACCAGCTATGAATACACTTTTATCTTCAATAGAGGGGATGGCATCAATGAGTAAACTATCCAAATGGTTCGATGAGTTCTTCTTTGGACCAGATGAGAAACATGCATGGGATCCAAAGAAGGTTGTCAGCATGGCTGACTACAATGCTGAGATTTTGAAACAAAAAAAGACTCACTATCCACAAAATAGCGAGTCCGGCATTTAAATAAAAATTTTATATGAAAATTATATCACGAAAAGGGGCTTTAAACATGCATGATTCAAATTATGATGCTCGATTAGCCGACGAAGACTCTGTTAATACTGAAAAGTCACTATATGGAAGTAAGCAAGAAGAATGGTCAATTAAAGAAGATATGGCGGAGGAATACTAATGAAAGAAATGACAGCTCCAAAAGAAGAAAAAGTAATTAGCTATGAAGTCAATGGCGAAGAAATAAAACTAACCGCTAATATGGTTCAAAACTTTATAACTAAAGGTAATTCAAAGATTACACCACAAGAAACCATGATGTTTATGTCTCTATGCAGATATCAACATTTAAATCCTTTTTTAAATGAAGCATATATTATTAAATTTGGATCAGCACCAGCACAAATTATTGTTTCTAAGGAAGCTTTCATGAAACGTGCTGAATCAAATGTTAATTATGACGGCATAAAAGCTGGCTGTATTGTCCTAAGAAATAATGAGGTGGACTATACGAAAGGCGCATTTGTATTACCCACAGATCAATTGGTAGGTGGCTGGGCTGAAGTATATCGCAAGGATAGACAAACACCTACAAGAATTGAAATATCATTACATGAATTTGAGAAAACAAAAAATGGTCAACCGTCTTCTACATGGGCTTCAATGCCATCAACAATGATTCGTAAAACTGCAATGGTCAACGCTTTACGTGAGGCATTTCCTCAAGACTTAGGGGCTATGTATACAGAAGATGATAAGCGTAACGAAGATATTAGTAGCCCTAAACAAGTTAATGGCACTGAATCAAGCCTAGAGCCTAAAAAGAACATTAATGAACTATTAGGATTGAAACCTAAAACCACAAAAACAAATACAGACAACAGTGTAGAGGCGATTGATGATGATGGAAACGAAAAGATTCAAAACAGTGAAACTGAGACACAAGGCCAAGACTTTAAACAAGAAAACTTACTATAATATTTCAACCGACAGATACTATCAGTCACCTACTTTTTTTAAAAAGTTTCTGTCATGTGAAGCTGAAGCATTCGCGGAACTTCAATTGAACTATAAGCCTGATTCTGATTCTACTCCATTGATAGTAGGAAATTACTTACATTCATATTTTGAGAGTAGCAAGGCTCATCAAGCTTTCATTGATCAACACAAAAGCGATATTGTAACACGTTCAGGAACGCTAAGAGCCCCCTATCAACAGGCTGAAACAATGATAGACACATTATCATCAGACAAAATGTTCAAAAAGTTATACAAGGGACGCAAAGAAGTAATTGTTAGAGGAAAGATTAATGACATTGATTGGAAAGGTAAAATTGATTGCTTAAATCTTGAACGCGGTTACTTCATTGATCTGAAAACAACAAGAGATATCAATAAAAAGTATTGGAACAACGATGAGCATTCTTGGGAATCCTTTGTAGCGGCATACAACTATCAACTTCAAATGTACGTTTATCAGCAACTAATCTATCAACAATATGGAGTTATGTGTGTGCCTTATATTGTGGCTGTTACGAAGGAAAAGGTGCCAGCTAAAGCAATTATATCTATTTCAGATGAAAGGCTACAAGAAGCGGAATATCAGATTGATGGAGTACAAGAACATATTGAAGATGTTAGGAATGGCATTGTTAAGCCTGCAAGATGTGAACATTGTGATTATTGCAAGTCCACAGCAATACTAAATGACATCGTGGATATGGATGACTTAATAGACTAGGAGGTGACTTTATGAATTACCTAAAACAGTTACAGGCGTTTAGAGATTATCAAATGTTTGAAACCGAGTTATCCAGTGGACAAATTGCTTTATACTACGCACTTTTGCAGATAAACAATAAATGTTCATGGATAGAATGGTTTACTGCTGCTAATCAAACGCTTGAAACACTTTCGGGATTGAGCCGGTCAGGTATCAATAAGAACAGGAATGTTCTTAAACAACTTGGGCTAGTCGATTTTGAGAGTAATGGCAATCGCAAAGCCACGTCTTATAAGATATGTGTACTTTATAACGAAGATAGTACACATAACAGTGAACATAGGAGTACACATAATAGTACACATAACAGTGAACATAAGGGTACACATAACAGTAGCACATTAATTAAACAAGACAGAAACATAAACAAAACTAATAAAGATAGTCACAACTCAAAACACGACAAGCGTGTTTATGAGTCTGATGACATTAATTTTAAACTAGCTCAATCGCTATTATCAAAGATTGAGGAACAAAACCCAGACCACAAGAAGCCTGATCTACAGAAATGGGCTAATGATATTCGATTAATGCACGAGCAGGATAATCGTTCGTACGACAAGATTCAAAAAATGATTGATTGGTCTCAAAACAATGACTTTTGGTCTAGCAATGTACTTTCTGCCACTAAATTGCGTAAACAGTATGACACGATGGCGGCACAAGCTAATAACGAGGCCAAAGGTAAAACCACAGGCTATCATAAAAAGTCCGGACGTATTGAAGCTGCGACAGATTGGAACAAAGTTAAGGCCAAAAAAATGTCAAATAATTCAAATGAACTGCAAGAAAGACTAGCAAAAATACGAGGTAAACAAGATGCAGCAAATTAAAGAGCCGATCAGATTATTACCTGAGCAGAAGACTTTTCTGCTACCACAAGGGCAATTCAGAAGAGACAGTATCGAGAATGTCATCAATACAACAATCACAGGTAGCGACACTATGGCTAGAGTATATAAATCAATGTTTGATGTAATTACTCGTGTGACTAATTTAGATGATGAAAATTCTCACTACCAAGGTGATATCGAATTGAATAGAAAACTAATTGCAATCGCAAGTTTAGCTGATTGGTGTCAAAAAAGATTTGATCAGAAAACTATTGCTGCTAATCCCAATATTCTCAAGTTAGGGAGTGAATGAAATGAGAGCAATTATAGTAATAGCAATAATTTACTTCTTAGTGAAGACATTTAAATTCGTGGAGGATAAATAAATGGATCAATTAATAAAAGTAGACGTTAAAAATAACCAGCAAGTTTTGAGCGCTAGAGATTTATATAACGGTTTGGAAATTGCTCAACGTTTTAGCCGCTGGGTACTAAATAATTTTGAAATGTTTGAAGAAGGTATTGATTATGTGCCCTGTACATCAAGTACACAGCTAAATCAATATGGTGGAACTAAAGAAATAAATGATTATACGATCACAATAGGCATGGCTAAGGAATTAGCAATGATGGTCAGAAATGACAATGGTAAAAGATACCGTAAGTATTTCTTGAAGCTTGAAGAAAAATGGAATGATCCTCAAGAAGTAGTTAAACGAGGTTATGAAATTCTTCAAGATGAAAATATTCAATTGAAATTGGAAAATAAAAAACTCAAACCTAAAGCCACATACTTTGATCAAATCATGGCTAGTAAATCATTGATGATTACTACAACGATCGCAAAAGACTATGGAATGAGTGCCAAAGCATTTAACGATCTACTTAAAAAACTCAAAATTCAATACAAATTGGGTGGCATCTGGTATTTATATTCTAAATATCAAGATAACGGCTGGGTTAGCTCATCAACCAGAATCATCGATAACAAGCCACGTATTATAACTAAATGGACTCAAAAAGGTCGTGTAGGACTATACAACCTATTAAAAGCTCACGATATTGTTCCTATGATTGAGAAGCTAGATATTAAGACGGTAACTATTGGAGGTCAACAATGAAGAATAATGATAAAAAAAAGGCCAATTCAATTAAGAATTGGCAGAATATAGTGATTGTAAATAATGATTCAGAGCCAATTGCCGTAATTTCAGACAATCAGATAATATTGAAAAATGGTTATAAATATGAGATTGATGTTGGATTAGACAATTAGCCCAAATTATTATTTTTGGATGAGTCGGGTTTAGAAACTGGAGTTGGCTTGTTACCTATATTTTTAACAGTATAGTTGTTATAATTTCCAGCTTTAATCTCATGAATAAATTGAGTTCTAGTCATGTTTTTTCCAGTGTGATTATCATGAAATGCTGTGTTTCTTCCAGATTTAGTTTGCGATGTTACCTTAATTCTTGCCATTATTTTGGCTCCTTACAAAGTTTATTTTGAATAACACGATTAAGAAGTAATCCTGGGGAGGATAAGCAAAACGTGTATTCAATACCGATATTCTAGTGAAAAAATTGCAGCATGTCAATATATTGTGCAGAACAAAAGTTCTTATACAAGATGGAGTGTAAAATGTACAAAAATAACTTAAAAAAAATACTCAAATCTAAAAATATTAATCAAAGTGAGTTATCAAGAATTGCCAATGTGCCGCGGACAAATATAGTTTCTATTATTAACGGTAAAATAAAGAATCCAACTATTGGATTGATGATTAAGATTGCTGATGCACTTAACATTAGTTTAGATGAATTTAGAGGTGATAATACAAATGATAAATAGAGTAGTTCTAGTAGGACGCTTAGCACGTGATCCAGAGTTGAAATATACCACCAATGGTGTAGCAGTTGCCAGTTTCACATTGGCCGTAAATAGACAATTCACTAATTCTCAAGGTGAACGTGAAGCCGATTTTATTAATTGTGTTATTTGGAGAAAAGCTGCCGAAAATTTTGTTAACTTCACTAAGAAGGGCTCATTGGTAGGTATTGATGGACGACTTCAAACACGTAACTATGAAAACCAACAAGGTCAAAAAGTTTATGTAACAGAAGTTGTCGTTGATAATTTCTCATTACTTGAATCTAGAACTGACAGAAAACCAACAGATGACCAGCAGAATAAATCAAACAACAACGGTTCTAGCGGTAAAGGTGCAAATGGCCAACAGAAACAAAACGCAAATCAAACGTATTCGAACGTAAATCAAACAAATAGCGATCCGTTTGCTGACAACAGTAAACCAATTGATATTTCAGATGACGATTTACCGTTTTAATATAGATGGGAGCAATTATTATTTGAATTTGGAGGCAAAATAATGAATTATGAAAAAATCTATAAGTCATACATAAGGTCAATATTTAGCGATGAATGTCATAACATTGCTAGGACAATCATGTATATTCAAAAGCGTTTTTATGCCATGCCAAAAGAGTTTCAAAATGCTGACAGAGAACTTAGCGATCGGACTAAGAACAGAATAATTCAATCAATTCTTTGGGAGGACGAGTTTGCTAACAGATATAAATTGTGCCGTATATGAGATGCGTTGTAATAAGTATCTATCCATTGAAATTGATGATGATTAACACATATGTGTGGGTGCAAGTTAGGAGCAGACGAATAAAAAACTGGCATTTAATACTAATATGGTAAATTATTGGGAAATTACAGATAGTGATTTAAGAATCAACGACGATCGTAAATAGACAACAAAAAAGCCACCCACAAAGTGAGCAGCTAATTAATTGGTTCCAGCAAATCAATTATATCATAAGTGGAGGCTGTATATATCGTGGGATTACTATTACCAGATATTGATGAAGAAAAAACAATTAAGAATGTTAAAAATTATTTTGAGCATGAATTTCCAAGATTAATTGCTCAATCTCACATGAGTCTCACGTATGTGCAGTCTCCAAGTTTTGATTGTATTGGGAGTGGAATTAATACGAGAAATACTCAAGAGGATAAAATTGTGGGTAAATTAGGTGCAAAGGAATATATTCAAATAACGATGAAACTTATTAGCAACTGTCCACATGATTATATGGTTATTTTGAAAAATTATTATATCCATAATATGACGAACATTGATTTGCAAGAATTATTAGGCTATGGACAAACGCGATGTAATGAGCTAAAGAATATGGCTTTGCTATACTTTGCTGATGCTTTTATTGATTATTACGATTTGCATGTTTATATTCCAGAAAATAAAAAAAGCGATGTAATGCCGACGTATTAGCGATGTTTTAGCGATGAAAGAGCGTTACACAAGCGACCACTTTACGTGTTATATTAGTACTATCGAAAGATTAAGAGATATGCGGTTACTCTACCGCTTAAAAGGAGCTCATTTGTTAGAAGAGTTATGATAACGCTCTTCATTTCGTGAGAACACATGGGCGAGCTAATATTAAAATTTTTCAATGAATTTCCCCTATAAATTATATTTGAATACACGCTTATTAGCTTGAGGTTCGAATCCTCATTCTCACATTGGCCGGCGGAAAATGACCATAAAATATAAAGGAAGCCTCATTCTTCCTTTTTGTAAATAAACAACAGTATATGAATACGGTAGCGACACTAATTCATATACAACATAGCTAGTGGTGCAAAGGGTAACACTCCAGTGTAAGGATACTGGGTTAGAAATTTCGTGTGCATGGTTCGATTCCGTACCTAGCTATCATAAGTTCTTATAATTATCGATAAGTTAAAGTAAATGAATAAAATATCCAAAATAATGAAAGTAAGTGATATACTTAGTATAATATTAAGAAAGAAGATTTGACTTATATGAAAAAAATAAGCAAAACAATAGAACAAATTTTAGTAGATGGACTACGTAAAGGATATATTGATTTTCTAGAGGAACTCGCAAAAAGAAGAGAATCAATGCTAACTAGTTCTGGATGGCTATGGACCAGAAGTAATTTTGTTGATACTGCCATCGGTAAAGCTCTTAGCGAAAATAAAGTTGGGGATTACGAGAAATTTACTTCAGGTGCTTGGGAATTTTTAAGATTTCAAATTCCATTAGAAGATGAAAAAAATACTTGGATCGTACAGAAGACTGTCAACTATGTTTATAACAATGCAAACTTTCAAGGAACTAAAGATCAAAAGCAAAACTTTATTTCTGATTGGGGAAATCAAGTTAATGAAAAAAATTCTAAAAAATCATCTGATAAATTGGGACAAATTGATTTATTTGATTCGTCTTCTAATATTGATCGAGCTGTTGATGCCAGCGAGTTTAATAATGTAGATTCTTTTTTACTTTTAACATATTCTATTGCAGAAGATAAAAACATCAATGATATTAAATTGAATTTAATTTATGATCGTAGAATTACATTAATCGAAAATTTAAATGATATTAATGCTGCTAGTGATGTGAAAATTCCGGATGAATTGTATTCAAAATTAAACAATATGAAGGTAATAGATCCAAAAGAGGAATCATTTGATACCTATGATTATTATAGTGGTGTTAATGAGAAGAAAGACACTAAACAAAACAAGCAGTAGTAAAAGGAGAGACTTTAATTATGTTTTATGGAGAAAATGTTAAAGTCCTAAGAATGCTTTATGGAATGTCCAGAAGGGAACTAGGAAAGCATTTGTCTGTTTCTGAACAGGCAATTGGGCAGTATGAAAATAGTGAGATTTTTCCAGAAATGACAAAAATACTTAAGTTGAGCAAAATTTTTAATGTTAAAAGCCAATTTTTTTTAACAAAGAGCTCGATAGATGTAGTTACAAATGAAAACTCTATTGCTTATAGATCTAATGATAGAGATAGCCGAAAAAGTGTTAGAGAAGGTGCTATGCAAATAAATTTTGCAGATACAATAATTCATTATTGTGAATCCTTCTTTGATCTAAATACGTCGGTGTTATTAAATATTGTATATTCCGGAAAAAAAATAGCATTAAATTCAAAACTAAATAGAGATGAAATAATAGATCAAATAGCTAATATGACAAGAAAGTCACTTGGAGCATTTAATAATAAAGACTTGTTATTTTTTATTGAAAATGCAGGAGCATATGTGATAGAAAAGGAGTTAGATTCTAAAACAGATGCTTATAGTGTATGGACTAGAAATAGTGATGGAACACTCAGATCCGCATTCATTGTGCTGGGATCAAATAATAAAACTGCGGTTAGAAGAATATTTGATGTTGCACATGAATTAGGACATTTAATTCTTCATTCAGATATCGATTTTAATGAGCTTGAAAAAGATGATTTTAGAAGGTTAGAACACGAGGCAAATGAATTTGCTTCATCATTTTTATTGCCTTCAAGTATTATGCCAGGTCTTATACAAACGGTACAAAAGAAGTCGGTACCAGAAGCATATGTTCCTATAAAAGAAGAATATTATGTTTCGTTAGTAACAATTGAATATAGAGCATTTAAAATGGGATTGATTTCTAAGGATGATAATAAGAGATTCTTTGCTAATAGATATAGAAAGCACTATACGACATTTGAACCTCTTGATGATGAACTGATAATAAAAAAACCTGGAAAAATAGAAGCCTTATTTAAATTAGTAAATAGTAAAATAATGCCTTTAGAGCAACTTTTGGACGACTTTCATATAGATCCATATTTTTTAACTAAAGTTTTTAGCTTACCTAATAAATTTGTAATGAGTATGATTTCTGTCAATGATGATTACAAATACAAGATTCACAATTTAAATAGTTAACTAATTCAAGATCACATCAAGCGATGTGGTCTTTTTATTTTGGAGGAAGAAATATGACATTAAGAGCTGTAAAGAGATCTGACGAGAAGTTTAGAAAGCTGTGGTTCCATGAAAATGATTAAGACATCGTGTGGATATATGACTGCTCAAGAAGCCAAGATAATTGGCGACATTGCTAGAGATGAAAAGAAACAAAAAAAGAAGTACCTTAACAGACCAAAAACAGTTAGAAAGTAGGTGATGATGTTGGCTAAGTCAAATATTGGTGAATGGATAACTCCCGAAGGACTACTTCAATTAGAAGGCTGGGCACGTGATGGCTTAACTGACGAACAAATAGCCCATAATATTGGGATTGTTCCATCAACACTTTATGAGTGGAAAAAAAAGCAATCGGAGATATCGGAGACCCTAAAAAAGGGGAAATCCGTTGTTGATCGTGAAATTGAGAACGCCTTATTCAAGCGTGCCAAGGGATTCACGACTACCGAGACACAATACAAAGTTGTCCCGCTTGACGATGAATTAATTGATGTTAGAAGACGTGACTATGAAAACAAGTGGAAGTTGAAGCACCCTGAAGCATCTAAACAAGAGATTCAAGATGCTGCTATCAAAGGTGTGAAGACTACCAGACGAATTAAATTGGGATTAGTTGAAAAAGAGGTTCCACCTGATACGACTGCTGCTATATTCTGGTTAAAGAATCGCAAGCCTGAAGAATGGCGTGACAAGCATGAGACTGAGTTATCTGGTGGTTTAAATGTTCACAATCCATATGCCAATCTTACTGATGCTGAATTAAAGAAGATTGCTCATGAACAGAAGTGATTGGATAAGACGTGGTGCAGAAATTGAATTGGCACGACGACATTTCTTTGATTTCTGTAAATTGCGAATGCCAGACTTCTATAAGCCAAATCGTAAGTATCTAGTTGATTTATGTAATGACTTGGAAAACTTTTTAACTAGTGATGATCAAGTGCTAGTAGTTAATGAACCACCACGGCATGGGAAGTCTTTGACAGCCACCAATTATGTTGAGTGGTTACTTGGTAGGGATAGCACTGAAAGAATCATGACAGGCTCATATAATGAGACACTGTCCACTGTATTTTCTAAATCCGTTCGTAATACGATCCAAGAAGTTAAAGCTGATGACAGCATACTTGTTTATAATGACATCTTTCCAGACACTCATATCAAATATGGTGATGCTGCTATGAACATGTGGAGCCTTGAAGGCAATCCAGTTAATAATTATCTTGCTACATCACCAAGTGGTACAGCCACTGGTTTTGGTGCTGATTTAATCATTATTGATGATGTTATCAAGTCAGCTCAAGAAGCTAATAATGCTAACAGGTTAGATGATATTTATAGATGGTATGTTGATACAATGCTTTCACGTCTTGAAAAAGGTGGTAAGGTATTGATCATCATGACAAGGTGGGCTAGTGGTGATCTAGCTGGACGTGTATTAACTGAAATGCCAAAAGCTGGATACAAGGTCAAGCATATCAATATGAAAGCTCTACAAGACAACGGGACAATGTTGTGTGATGATGTCTTGTCACTTGCTGAATATAAACAGAAGACATCGGTAATGAGTCCTGAAATTGCAGCAGCTAATTATCAGCAAGAGCCAATTGACTTGAAGGGTGCTTTATATCAGAAATTCAATACTTATACGAAACAACCTGAATTTAGCGGTATTTATGCTTATTGTGATACTGCTGATGAAGGTAGTGATTATCTTGTATCAATCGTTTATGGGATGTACAAGCAAGAGCCTTATATCTTAGATGTAGTTATGACACAAGAACCAATGGAAGTAACTGAATCACTGGTTACTGAAAGTTATTACCGAAACAAAGTTAATCTCGCTAGGATTGAATCTAATAATGGTGGTAAAGGATTTGCCAGACAAGTCGATACTAAGTTAAAGAATGAGTACAAAACTAACCGTACCGTTATTAATTGGTTCCACAATAGTCAAAATAAAGATGCACGTATCTTATCCAACTCAAGTTGGGTAGAAGAACATGTTCATTACCCTGAAGACTGGAAGTCACGATTTCCGGTCTTTTTTGATGCAATTAAGAAATATCAACGTGCTGGTAAGAACCTACATGATGATGCATCCGATGCTTTGACTGGTGTTGCTGAATCCGTCATGTCTATGGAAACAGAAACATCAGCACCATCAATCAATGATCAAGCTAGTTATTTAGATAGCTTAGGACTTTAAAGAAAGGAGAGTGATTTAATGGCGATAGAAGATAATGCAATGGGATATTATTCAAGCCTTCCTTATCCAAATAGAAGAACTGTACACATGCTCAGTGGCAGGCGTTTCTCGCTCGATTCAAACAAGCAGTATAAGATGCCACAAGAAATATTTGATGCTATTAAAGAAGACCCAATCAAGTTAGGCGAAATGGCTACTAAATTTATTGAGAAGCATCAATCACTGCAAGTACCAAGACTGTTAACACTTTATCGCTACTATATTGGTGATAATGATATTCATTATTGGGATAGTGAAAAATCAGCAAATAGAGCTGATAACCGTATTGCCAGTGGATTTGCTCACTTCATTACATCGATTAAAACTGGTTATCGCTTTGGCAATCCTATTAAGTTTCAATACAATGATGATTCTGATACTTCAAAAGGCGATGAAGAAAAGTTAGATGAATTGATTAAGGATTTTAACTCTAAAAATGACGAAGAATATCACGAGAAAATTATGGGTAAGAACTTGTCTATTATGGGACGTGCCTATGAACTGATGTACGTTCGTCAAAGTTCCAATGAAGTGGCTCTGAGACCAATTGACCCCGCTAATGCTTTTGTAGTTTATGATTCCTCAATGGAACAGCATTCTTTATTTGGCGTTTATTACTATAATGTTAATTTCAATGAGCAAGATTATTGGTACACAGTTATCTATACGGATGATCATATCTATTACTACAAGCCAACGTCCAACTTTGATGGGCAATTGAAGTTATCAAAGAAAGAAGAACATGCATTTGGTGCTGTTCCTATAACTGAATACATCAATAATGATGAGCGTATGGGTGACTGGGAATATAAACTAGATACGATTGATTCGATTGATAAAAGCAAGTCTGAGATGGCCAACTCACAAGAAGATTTCAGTAACGCAATGCTGATGATTACTGGCGATATTGATGTTCCAAAAGTTCCAATAGTTAATGCCAATGGTGATCCGATGCTTGATGAAAATGGCAAAGTTATTTATCGTCGTACGCCAGATATAGATACTCATAAAAGTAAAATCTGGTTAAAGCCTGCAATTGTAAAAGATGGTATCAGTTCTACACAAACTGTTATTCCTCCAACAGCATCATATCTGACTAAGGAATTAAACTCTGACGGTTGGAAGCTATACATTGATGCATTGAATATGGAAATCCATAAAGATACAAATACGCCTGATACATCAGATGCCAACTTTGCATCTAACGCTTCGGGCGTTGCTATGACTTATAAGCTTTGGGGTAACGATCAAGAGCGTGCTAATCAGGAATCACTATATACGCGTGGATTGATGAGACGTCTTAGATTACTTGGAAACTATTGGAGTAAATTAGAAAGCATTTCTAGTGCGGATATGGTGGAAAATATCAATCCAATTTATACGCCGAACCTTCCTAAGAATGATACCGAGATTATGCAGAACGTTGCTTCACTTGTTAATACTGGGAAAGTATCGGATGAAACTGTATTGGATATGATTGAACCATTTACTGGCGTTAGTTCAACAGCTGAAAAGAAACGTCTCAAGGACCAACGTGATGAAGAACTCCGAAATAGTCCGGTTGATAAGTTATTCAATAGAAAGCCAAACGATAATGAAGATGATTCCGGTGAGGTAACTGATAATGAAACTGACGAAAAGCCAAGCGATTAGTATTGCTCAAAAGATTTACGGGAAACAAGATGAACGCGTTAAAGAAATCGAATCAATGTATCGAGATACTCAATCAAAAGTTATCAGTGATGTTGATGCTTTTATTGGCGCTAATAAAGCATGGTCAGCTAAAGCTAATCCTACTGAGATAGCCGATTTTCTAGCTAATTTGAAAGATACATTTTATAATGCCAGTTCTGATGATCAGAATCTTATCAAGATGGCATTTGGTGATAATAAATTGAAGTCTAATGGTGACATGTTGATGGCAAAAGTTACTCAAGATATTGTCAGACAGTCGATGGCACAGAAGATTCATTTAGGTGTTGCCACCGAGAATATTCCTAATGTTGTCAATGCGCCAACATATGCACAGGCGAAGAACACGATCAAGAATCATCAGCATATTGCTGAGCAAAGTAAAAACGTTGATGCAATTCTTTATAAGTCTACTAAAAACGCTGTATTAGATAGTCATGTGGATTCTGATATGTTTTCTTCAGTTAATAAGCAAACTATGCAGACATTAAGAAAGGTCCGTGAAGTGGCTGAAAAGGCTGCTAAGAGTCCTAAGGATTCTCTAAATTGGACTAAAGATATTAAGGACATTCTTACTGGTGGAGATACTTCATCTAATGGTCAAATGGGACGTGCAGCAGGCATGATTCGAACGGCTACAGCTCAAGCAATGAATAGAACTAGATTACAAGATTTAGAATCACAGCATGTTAAGAAATATAAATATATTTCGCTGGAGTCTCCAACGACATGCACTGATTGTGATGCACTAGATGGTCAAATTTTCAATGTTGATGACGCTGAAGAGGGTATTAACTTTCCATTGATGCACCCAAATTGTCAATGTACAGTTATTGAAACCAATGATGATGATGATTGGGACACAAGCGATCATGATGTTACAGATGAATTAAATAATTTATAGACGACTTTAATAGTCGCCTTTTTTCTTGCCTTCAAACGTGTGTCAGGCGTTAAAGAGCCATGGATATATAGTCGACGGACTCTAAATGGAAAATAGTCGACGGACTTAAAACGGGAGGATAACTCAATGACCGAAATTATTAATGATCCAAACAAACAACAAGATCCAAATGGTCCTGCTGAAGTAGAAGTGAAGTTTGATGATAAGCAGCAAGAAAAGGTTGATCAACTTATCAGTCAATGCAAGGCAAAAGAAAAGGCCAAAGCAGATGAAACTATCAAGGATTTACAAGGCCAAGTAGCCAATATTCCAAACATGATTAAAGAAGCTATTTCAAAGCACGATGCTGAAGCCAAGATGACTGATAAAGAAAAAGCGGATGCCGAAACTGCTGACTTGAAGAAGAAACTTGAAGAATTACAAGCAGAAAACGAACATCGTACATTGATTGAGTCAGCCTATAAGATTGCTGCTGATAAGGAACTACCACAATCATTTGCAAAGTTGTTTGTTGGGTCAAACGATGAAGAAACTCAACAAAACCTTGATAATGTGAAAACAATATTTGATAACGCTGTGCAAGAAAGTGTTGAGAAACGTCTTAAGGGCAAAAGTACACCTCAAACTGCCACAGGCAATGCGACAGTGACACTTGATAAGGATTTAAAAGATATGAGTCTTGAAGAGCTTACCAAGGTTTATATGGAAAATCCCGATCTAATTAAGAAAGATTATTTAAACGAATAGAAAGAAGGAAATTTAAATGCCACAATTTACTGGCTCAACATTTTTAGGACAATTGGTTATTCCTGAATTATGGGCACAATACATTAACAACGACTCTACTAAAACTAATCGTCTTTTAACATCTGGTGCGGTTACCGCCGATGATGTGATGGGCGCACATTTGCAAGATCCCGGTCGATTGATGAATATTCCGGTTTTAAATGATTTAAGTGGTGAACCTCAAGACTGGAATGATACTGACGATATTACTGTTGAAGGTATCACCAGTGACGAACATAATGCCGTCAAATTTTACCAAGCAAAAGCATTTGGTGAAACAGACTTTTCTCAACAAGTATCAGGTGCAAATGTCGAAGGACGTGTCACATCTAAATTCTCCAATTACTGGCAACGACAAGATCAACGATTATTGCTTGCAATGCTCAAAAACATGTATCTTTTAGATGATTTAAAAGAAAGTAAGTCATTTGGCTTTGATACTGTTCAAGACTTATCAGCCGGCAACTACTTAGCTGCTCTATCTCGCATGGGTGACGTTGCTACTCCAACACTAACAAGATTAGTAGTCAATTCAGCTACTGTATATGCAATGCGTGAGCAAAACTTAATTGCCGATGTTCAACCATCACAGGGTGGAACTCCATTGACAACCTACAATGGTATTCCAATTGTTGAAGATGATGACATTCCTTTGGATGCTGACGGCACAACAATTATGTATGCAATGACGGACGGTGCATTACGCTATTCAACTGCACCAGCTAGTCAAAATGCGGTTGAAGTAACACGTGACGCACTTGGAAAAGGTGGTCAATCAGCATTGATTAATCGTCGCATTGTTTCAATGCATCCGAATGGTTTAGGATACGATATTACTCAATCTTATGTTGGACTAACGGTGAATACATTAGAAAATGCCACCGTACCTTATTACAAGATTGTTACTGATCCAAGAAATATCGGTACTGTTGCTTATAAATTTAAGGTTGATCCTAAGTATGTCGTTACAAATATCAATACCAAGGCTAAGAAGTCATCAGCATCAACATCTGGTACTACATCTACTACATCAAGTAAGTAATGAGGTGATTTTATGAGTGAAGAAACTCAAAAGACCACGGTTAATGATTCGGTACTGGCAAATATAAAAGTCGTCAATGACTTAGAAGAGAATGATCCAAGGATTCCTCGCATTAAGATTTATATCGAAAATGCTGTAGATGAAATTGAGCTATATTTAGGCGTTGATGATCTGGATTCAAAGCTATCTGTTGCCGTTCAAAAAGTCACACAGAATGCAATTACCAGGGAAAATTATGAGGGAACTAAGTCAGTTAGCGAAGAAGGGATGTCTTTGACATTCAGTGATACTGACCTAGAGCCGATTCAAAGCTTGCTTGATTCATATAAGAATAGCCTTGCTGATAATGACCACAGAGGGGGCGTATTTACCTTTGATTAGACCAGTTATTTATTTGATACGAAAAGTTAATAGTTCTAAAGATGATGTACTCAATCACACAAAACCATTGGTAGCGACTAAGTTTTACGGTGCTAGAGTTACAGAATTGAATGGCTCACAGGAGCAAATTAATGTAATTGGTAAGCAATATGATAAGTCATGGGTAATCAGACTGAATTGCCCTGAAACGGCTGATTATGTCGCTTTTGATGGTGAATATGATGAAAAGAAACAATCCCCTAAGTATATTGTTAAACAAGTTAGACACCATAAGAGCAGAACGACATTATATGCTGTTGGAACGGAAGTGAAGCTATGAGTTGGGATAATGAACACGTACCAGTAGTCAGGATTCAAGCTAAGGATAATTTCAGTGATGATTTAACTAATATGGCTAGATCACTAAAACAGTCTGGCAATGCTGATTTGGCAGAAATGATACTTCAAGATAAAGCACGGCTCAAAGCCAATGTACCTAAGGCTGTTGATAAGATTGCTAACGATGAAGTTGATGGAGCACAAAAGTTAATCAAGGAACGTGAATATCACTCAAAGTCTGGGTATGTTGGACATGGTAACTTGTGGAAGTCTGTAGCTAAGCACCCTTCTAAGGATAAGATGTTATCTGATATCTATGCCAATGCTGAGTCCAAAGAAGGATATGAATACATCCAGGCGTTCGAAAATGGTCTGAAAGATAGAAATTATCCAGCCCAGCATGTCATGCATGATAGTGGTATGCAACTCGATGTAGACAAGTATTCAGATGAAATTATTAAGAATTCAATTAAGTAGGTGATTAATTTGATTTCACCACAACGTGACTTAGTTACTAGTGCCATCAAAGTATTGAGCATTATTACTGACAACATACCAATATTTGATTCAAGCGAGAGTGATACCAATGAATATCCTCAAATAATTGTTTCAACTGGTGGTACTGGAGACAATAATCGTGCTAAGAATGAACAGCTTTCAAGCTATACGTTGTACGTTAATTATTTTGATGTAGTAGACGATGACCATGGCTTGATGATGGATACATGTTTCAGCATACGTGAGTATCTGAAATATTTGAGATTATCAAGTTATAATTGCTCATCTGTTGCTTTCAATCAAGTTGAAGTTATTGATAATTCAACTTCACAATCATTGAGGCACGTAACAATTACATTAGATTACAACATAACAGAAAAATCATTTATTTAGACATTCATTTCAAAAGTGAATGTCTATTTTTTTACCCAAAAATTGGAAAGAAGGAAATAAAATGGCTGACGATACAAAACCAGAAAACAAATTCAAAAAGGCCTTTAAAGGCCGTGATGCAGATAAAATCATCTATCTGTATAAGCGCTTTATGCACGAGCCAGTAGCTAATAAGGCACATATTTTAGGTCAACAAGGTGCTACATCAGGTACTAACACACGAGCAGTTCAATCAACCGCCACTAAGCGTGGAACGGCTAAGGGTGTTGGTGCAATTAATCAACAAAGAACAGTCGATGTTATCTTTGATGATCCTGCCAACAATGGAAAAGATCTCTATTGGGATCTATATGCAGCATGGGAAAAAGGTGAATTAATCGGCTTATGGCGTGTTGACCTAAATACGCTTCATGGAACAAAGCCAAATCGTAAAGTTCAAGCACAATTTTCTCAATCTTATGTTCCTAACTTGCCAAATACTGAAGCGCTTGGTGGAATCGTTACATCTAATCTTCAATTTGAAGTAAATGGTGTTGAACGAGCAATCAATTCTGATGAGAATGCTTTTGAATTGGACGAATCTGACTTTGAAGATGGTGTACTTGATGACTTAGATAAGTATTACAACTGGGCACATCCAAGTGACATTGGTACAGAAAATGGGAAGACAGTTGATAATACTGCCGATGATGAAACCATTACAGTTCAAGATACAACAACTGGAGAAGATGTCGCGGGTCCTGGAGCTTCTAAAATAGTTGATCCATCTAGTTCAGGAATCTCAAATACAAGTTCAAGCACCGGATCATCAACATCTTCGGATACTAAGCCAAATGCTTAGTATCTAATTAAGTGCATACTCACACGTAAATGAGCGGTGGCGGTCGGAATTTAAACCTTAGGAGAATGAAATGCTAACGTTAAAAACTAAAAAAGGCACGGTTGCCCCAACATTTAACTATCGTCTTTACAAAAATATTGCTGGTGATGATCGTGAAAAACGGACCGACAAATTTAATTCATTTTTAGATGGACTATTCTCAGATAATGTTGATTCAATTGTTACTTTCTTTAAAGCAGTTGCCGGCAATGATCTAAGTGAAGATGAATTAGTCGATCAATTGGGTGAAAATGGTCAATTTGATGATGTTCATGCAACTACTACAGAAATTATTGAAGGGTTAGCCAATGCAGGTTTTTTAAAGGCCAAGATCAACGAGTGGATGAAATACGGCAATCGTTTGATTGCAGGTATGAAGAAGAGTTTGCAGTTGAAATCAGTAAAAACAGAAGAAAAAGAAATGACTCAAATTCAAGTCGATCAACTCAAAGAGAACATGGAGATGGCCAAAGGAAGACTAGCAACAGTGAACAAGTAAATAAGTTTGATTTAGATGAACAAATATCCCAGGCAAGAAGATTAATAGGGATTACTAACATTGACGATTTTTATAAGCTTACCCCATTTGAGTTTAATGATTTATGCCGAGGAGCATTATTAGCACAATATGATGACCTTGAAAATTCCCGTGTTAAATCAGCAATGGTTCAACCGGTTGGATTGATTGAGGATATTCAAACTCAAAATAGATCAGTTGATTCGACAATTAGAGAAATAAAGGATTTTGCTACTAACTTTGGCAAGGAGGCTAGTGCCACTCAAAATAAACAGATTGATGCACAAGCCTTCTACGATTTGGTTATGAAAAGGGGGCGAGAATAGATGTCAGATATCGTAGTAAACAAGGTTATTAATTTTCTTGGTAAAGATCAGTTAACTCCGACTGCTCGGAAAGTTAAACAAGCAATGGATAACATCAAGGATAAGAACGTAAAACTTGATGCTACTGCTGATGAGCAGAAAATCGTTACCTTTAACCAAAAACTTCAGGGCCTGCCTAAAGACGTTCAAACTACTCTAAAAGCTATGGCTGAAAAGAATGGCTTTGATAATTTTGATAGCTACATCAAATCTATGCCTAAAAATATTCAAACTGAGTTAAAAGCTAAGTTTGATAAACAAGTATTTGAATCGGCTAAAAAGGATTATGAATCTCTTCCTAAAGAAAAGATTACCAAACTCGAAACCATTGCCGAAAAGCAAGGCTTCACAGATTGGAAGATGATGTTCAATTCTGTTCCTAAAAAAGCACGTACTCAATTAGATTTCGTCGCCAATAAAGGCGAATTTGCTCAAATTCAAAGCGAGATTTCTAAAATAACGAAGCCCGAATCTAAAAAAGTTACAGTTGATACTGCATCAGTTGATACAGCTTCTAAAAAGTTTGGCCATCTTAAAGAAATTATTGCCGGTACATTTGCTGGACAATTAATTACAAGTGGTGTTCAATCTCTAACTTCAGGTCTAAAATCAGCAACTCAAGCTGGTATGGAATATAACAAAGAACAAGATACTATGAAGACGGTCTGGACTTCACTAACTACTGAAGCTCCTAAAGATGGTAAAGAACTCGTTGATTATATCAATTCATTATCACAGCATTCAATCTATGCTGCCGATACAATTAATAAAATGTCGCAATCCTTCTACCACGTTCACTCAAATGTTAAAGAAACTAAAGACTGGACTAATTCTTTTATTGCTTTAGGTTCAACGCTCCATATGTCAAATGATGCATTAGCTGAATCAGGTGAGCAATTTGCTAAGATTGTAGCTGGCGGTAAGGCTAGTTCTGAAGATATGTCTGTTATGATTAACCGATTCCCTATGTTTGGTGAAGCCTTGCAACAAGCTACTGGTAAGTCCATGAAACAGCTATATGATATGTCAGCGGCTGGTAAACTTAGTGCCGAACAATTTACCGAAACGCTTTCTTATCTAGGTAAGAAGTATTCTGGTGGTACTCAAGAAGCCATGACATCATACATGGGTATGGGAATGTATATCCATTCAAGATTTAGCAAGTTGATGGGTGACATCATGTCACAAACCTTCAATACTACTAAATCAGCAAGTGGTGCTATTCGTGATCTTTTATCAGATGATGCGATGCAAAAGTATTCAAAAGCTATTGGGTCAGCCACAGCCACTGTTTTAAATGGCATTGGTGATATCATCAAATATGTTGATGGTCATAAAGATACCATTATGAAAATTGGTAAAGATGTCGGTGAGATAGCTTCAATCTTTGGTAAAGCCGTTTGGAATGATATGAAGTCAATCATGACTACTATTGCTAGTATGTTCGGCTTAACAGATAAAAATGCTAAAAATTCAGCTGATCCATTAAAAACTTTTGAAAGTATATTGAGTTCTATCGCTAAGCATAAAACCGCTATCAAAGCTATCGCTGGTTATTTTGTAGCAATGAAGGGTTTTAAACTCGCTAAGGGTGTTTTTGATCCCTTGCTCAAAGTTGCTGGCATACAGTCTAAAGGTGGAGGTCTTCTTACTAAGGCTATCGGTTCGGGTAAAAATGAAAAGAAAGTATTCAGATTTAGCACAGAAGGATTTAATGATACAAAAGCCAAATTTAAAACTTTAAAAGACCTATTTAGTAAGGTCACTCAAGGCGGTAAATTTTCTAAAGTCAACGTTGGTGACATGTCTAAGGGTGCGAAGATTGGTACAGGGGTAACGACTGCCGCTGTTGCTGGTGTTGCTACTATGGACATTGTGGGAGCGTTAAAAGCAAAGAATCCAGAACAGAAATTTGAAGGTTTTGGTAAGGCTGCCGGTGGAGCAATCGGTGGTGGAATTGGCTTTATGCTCGGTGGTCCAGCTGGTGAAGCGGTTGGTGCATTGATTGGACGTACTTTAGGTAAGTATGGTGGTAAGGCAGCTAAAGAGTTCACCGATGGCTGGAATAAAGCCGGTAAGGGGGCTAAGCCACCTAAAGGTATTATTCAAAAAGCTGGTTATTACTCACGTAAGGCTGGTGATGCTGTCGTTGAGTGGACAAAAGGTATCACTACTTGGATGGGCAAACATAAGCAAGAAATACTTCTTACTTTGGCAAATCCATTCCTTGGTATCGGTGACTTCATACTGAAAGATACTAAGACAGGTAAAGACTTCCAGAAGTGGGCTTCCAATGCTATAAAAGGAGTCCAAAAAGGATTCAAGTCATTTGCCAAGAGTGCCAAGAAGATTGGTAGTGACATAGTTAAGAGCATTGTTAGCGGCTTCAAGGGCTTCGGTAAAATGGCTCTGTATGCGTTAGCATTACCCGTCGGTATCGGAATGATTATCACTAAGCCTTTGGTTAAGCCTACTAAGAAAATTATCTCGGGTCTGGTTAAGGATTTGAAAAAGGATTGGAATGGATTTACTAAATGGCTAGGTAATATCTTTGATCCAATTGCAAAATCTTGGGGTAAAGATTGGAAAAAGATTACTAAGGCCATTGATATGAAGAAGTTTTCTAAGGACATATCCAAGAATATGGCCGAGATGTCTAAATCTAGTCAGAAAACTTCTAAAGATATTTCTAAGCAAATGTCTGACATGTCTAAGTCCGTACAGAAATCGAGTTGGGTTAAAGATTTAAAGACACAATTCAATAGTGCTCAAAAGACGGCAAATTCGTGGGGTTCTAGCATGAGCTCGTGGTGGTCTGACTTCAGTTCTGATTTCTCCAAATCATGGGACTCAAATTGGTCTAAGGCTAACTCATACATGGGCAAACAATTTAAAGGAATGTCGAAGTGGTACAACGATTTTTCAAGTGGAATGAATTCATGGTGGAACCAATTCAGCTCAAGCTTTAAGTCTGGATGGGACTCTATGTGGTCAGGTATCGGAAATTTCTTCAAGTCAATATTTGCTAAGTTTAACGGTTGGGCTAAAGGAGCAATGAAAGACGTTGTCGGTGCCATCAATACTGGTATTGGTGGAATTAATACGGTTATCCACTTCTTTGGTGGTAAAGCTCAATCAATCACACCTATCAAGTATGCCAGTGGTGTTGGTTACCACCCCGGTGGTCCAGCCTTGATCAACGATCAAAAGGGGCCATTGTTTGAAGAAGCCTTTAGAAATCCCGGTGAACCTTGGCGAATCATTCCTAAAATGCGAAATGTCATGGTTGACTTAAAGCCGGGTGCTACTGTTGTGCCTGCTACTGAAACAGCCAGAAGATTCGCACCTAGTTCAGTTCCGCATTATGCAAATGGTGTTGGTGGTTGGATTAAGGGTGAGCTAAGTGACATGGGTAAATGGGTCAAGGACAAGCTTGAAGGTATTACTTCTTTCTTAAAAGATCCATTAGGAAATCTAATATCTGTTTGGGATAAAGCCACGTCTAAAATTACTCAGCCAACTAAATTCGGTAATGTGTTCGCTCCTCCAGCAGGGCATTATGTCGTTAAACAATCAATCAATTGGTTTAAAGACCAAATGAACAAGCTAAAGGATCAAGAGTTAGAAGCTCAATCTGCTGTTGGTGGTGCTAGACCAGCTAAAGCATATGGTTCAATGATTAGGGCCGCAGCTGCTTACATGCATCAATCGATCACTGACTTCAATGTGGATATGATTGAACGTATTATCGGCAATGAATCAGGTGGTGATCCTAACGTTACTAATAATTGGGATTCCAATGCGAGAGCAGGTCACCCATCAACTGGTATTCTTCAATACATTCTACCTACATTTTTAAACTATGCTATGCCAGGACATACTAATATCCATAATCCGTTAGATCAATTGATTGCGTTATTCAATGATGCTACATGGCGTTCTGATATGGGTATGGGCTACAACGGAAAGTATGGTGAATGGCGTGGGTCAGCTAGTGGTCCTTCTGGTCCAAGATTAATGGCTAACGGTGGACATGTCTTTGGTGCTACTAATGCCATTATCGGTGAAGCTGGTGACGAATTTGCAATTAATCCCGCTAAGCCATCAGCTATCCCATTAATAGGAGATTTAATGGGGAGAATGGCAGATTATCACCCAGAATTTAGAGCTTCAAATTTAACAAGCAATATCAGCGCTGACCTTGGTCAAAAACTAGATATTGTTATTAATCTGTTAGGTTCTATCGAAGGCAAGAATTTTGCTCCTGAAATTAACATTGCTAGAACAAGTAGCAATTTAAATCAGCAAAACAGACGTAATACGGATATCTACGCATATCAGCGAGGTGATAGACAATAATGACAAATCAGGTATTTAAAGATGAAATGACTAATCCTAAGCCTCATGCTTATGGTTTTTCGAACGGCCACGACAATCCTTCAAGACTGCCGCTAGAGCCAATTGAGGTGGCAATAAGTGCTGATGGAGTTAATTGGAAATCATATTACGATGATGAAAATTTGTTTGGCGTACACATGTATGATTGGGACCCAGCTATCACCAATCCGGTAGATAACTGGCAAAAGATGAATACACGTGACGGTCAAAATAGAACTTCTGGATCATTCGACTCACGAGATATAACAACAACATGGATGATTGATGGTGATAATAAACCCGAGTTTTCTATGCTGCTTGCTGAATTACAGAACTTCTTCATGAGTAGAAATGGATTCTGGATTGTTTTTGGTGATGAACCAACATTTAAATATCGCGTGGTTACTAAGCCTATTGCACCAACCTATTTCAATGAGAAGCAAGGTACTTTTGTCATCACGTTCAACAACTATACAGGTATGCGTGAGAGTGTAGGCACGTCGTTAGAAATCTTTGATAAAGAAAAAAACTTCTTTTCTTATGGAATGGGAATACCTAATAAAGATATTTCTTATGAATCCAAAGAAAAGGAGTTTTCTATTTATAATCCAAGTTCTGTAGCTATTGATCCATTAGGGCAAAATCATTATCTAAAGATCCACATTAAAGGTTCTGGATCACCAACTTTGACTAATAAGACCACTGGTGAGGTATTCACATATAACATGGTTTTAAGTACAAATGATGAGTTGGTTCTTGATGGTGTTGACCCGTATTTAAATGGTCAACCTGATGGAATCAATAGTAATCACGGAACAATTTCACTAGTAAAAGGTGATAACGAGTTTGAAATTTCTGGCCTAACAAACTCGGATATTGCCTTTGAATTCTACTTCATCTATTTTTAATGCTCGCTTTCAACGGACACAAAATTTACGTTAGATCATTCGATGGCCAGAACGAAGAATGGTTGACGTGCTTAAATGAAGACACATTTCAAATAGATAAGCAGGTTAGTTCGACATTCCAGCTGTCTTTTACAGCATTTCTCACAAATAAGAATGGTGTTTCATTCGACTTGTTGAAGAACGATGCTTATATTATTTTTGACGGCCAAAAGTATCAAATCAAGCAGTGTGTATCTAAATACGTGGATGATTTTGTTACTAAAGATGTCACAGCAACACATGAAATCTTTGGCATTCAAAATTTTAGACAGTTCAAAGTTAACAAGGGTAGCCAAAGCTATTCTATTGATTCAATGCTGAAATTTGTCTTTGATAGTCAGTACAATTCAGACTACTCGTATCAAATCAATGGAAGCTTCCCCAACGTTGATATTACGGATTGGGGTAACTGCTCTGGTTTGGACGCAATTCAAAAAGCCGTTGATTCATATGGAGCCCGTTGGCTGCCAAATGGAAAAACGGTTTTAATATATGATCAGAATTCGTATAAGAATGTTACCAACCGACAATTCATCTGGTCTCATAATACCAATGATATTGAGTTATCAGTAGATTCCACTTCAATGGTCAATGGAGCTATGTTGTACGGTGCTACAGTTGATGATTCCCACAGTTCAACAGCTGATGGAACATCAACTAGTGATTCTACTGGATCATCTAGCACATTGGCAGCAACTTCTACCGGTAATTCCATAGGAACTATTTCGACTATGGAAGATGGTGGAGCACCAGTTTATAGTTCACCGGTAGGAAATAACTTAACCGGTCAAAAATTGCCAAATGGTAGTAAATGGGCTATTGATAAGCAAGTATCTATTAATGGTGTTGTTTGGTATCGTGTTGCTACAAACGAATGGGTAAGCGAGAAATATTTCTCATTTGATAAATCTGGCGATGTTAAACCAGAACAACAAGTTATCGAGCAGGTCTGGGGTCAAGGTACCATTAAGGCTGCTGACATAACTACTGGTACTGGTGACAATCAAACTACTACAACGCCAACTTTTGCCAAAATTTATGATTCTCCATTTTCTGGTCAACATGAAATTTCTGGTCGCACACTACCTAACGGTAGTCAATGGAAGATCGATGGAACCGTATCAGATGGTTATGGTGGAAAAACTTGGTATCGTGTAGCAACTAATGAATGGGTTTGTGCTGATGATATCAATTTTGACGGTGATACAGATGTTGAGCCTAAATCAACTGACGCAGCCACCGATGATACAGCAAAGGCAGATACGGACGAAGTAAAATATTATTTTGATCCGTTCTTTTACTACAGCTTAGCTTCACGTTCTGAACATGGTTTAATCATTGGCGAAGATATCACTAATGACCAAATTAAAGACGTTGATTCTATGAAGAAGTATGCTGATTCAGTCATGCAAACCGAACCAGTAGTTGAACTTACTGTTAACTTGTCAGCTCAAGATGACAGTTTGAACATTGGCGATACGCTGTTTTTGAATGCTGAACCTCTCGGAATTAAAACAATGATTACACTAAATGGAATCAGTGGTAATCCACTGACAAACAATAGCCCTATGACCGTCACACTTGATAATTCAAAACTATCTAAGCGTGATATCAACTATGAAATGTCTGATAAAAT
The DNA here is from genome assembly GCF_036913615.1 of Companilactobacillus miaonis. Lineage (NCBI taxonomy): Bacteria > Bacillati > Bacillota > Bacilli > Lactobacillales > Lactobacillaceae > Companilactobacillus > Companilactobacillus miaonis. Next base: position 239,638 of record NZ_JAYKTX010000003.1, read on the forward strand.
TCGTCTTGCAAATCGAAACAACGTCTTACTTAATAAAGCTTTTAAAAAGCAAGAAGCCAAACTTAGTCAAGTAACTAATTCTATAAAGAGTATGGATAACAAAATAAATAAAATAAATAAGGAGGGAAGCTAATGGATCCAATGAAGATTGTAAATTACAGCCGATTGAATCGAATGCACATCAATAAAACGGCTGACACTGGTACAAAAATATTTGATGATTCTGGTGGCTATGCATTAAAAATTCTCGGCAAAGATGATGATGGTAATGTCATTGCTCAAAAATATAAGTTGCTAGATATTACTAAAGATACACAGCTTTCTATTCCAGATATTGCTTCACTGGAAGGAATTGATGGAAACGAACTACATTTAGATAGGCTTACTCAAGAATTGATTGGACCTTCGATGTTCCACTCAACTACTTATAATATTGAAGAAGTTGAGAATGCTATCAATATCGTACTGAAGAACCAAGCAGTTGAAGATTCAAATATCCAGCTGTTGATTAATTTTTTCAAGCAGTTTACTCCGGATACGTTGAGTCAAATAAGCGAAGAACTATCTGAATCACTTGCCGAATCTTATGCCAAAAAATCGGAAGTTGATCAACAGCTTGGAGCACTAGAAACGAGAATGAAAAATATTGAAGATAGACTTCCCAATAATCCAAATCCAAACGGCTATAGTCTGCCAAATTATACTGGTAATTACGATAGCAGTGAAACTTCCAGTTGGAAGAGTAAGCTACACCAAATGGATAATGAAATGGAGGATAAATAATGGAAGATAATATTTTCCCAGGATCATATGAAAATTATGATTATGATGCTGTTGATTGTGCTTTGCCGACGACTCAAGCACTATTTTTTTGCACCAATTTAGCCGAGGCCTCATATCTACCAACGCAATATTCTACTGATGAAAGTGACCACATCACGCCTGAAGGCTGGTCACAATTGCTATTTATGGGACACAAATTTCAACCTGCTTACATGGTGCAAGGATTAGCAGGAAACTACAAATTCGAACTCAACTTCCTAACTCCTAATGCGGATATAGAAGATTTGAGTGGATATGTTGGCGACGGAAATGCGTTAAGAGACAAGCTAATCAGTTTTGAAGGAACAGATGCAAGTGGAGCATACATTCGTTCTGATATTGGCTTTGAAACTTCAAAGGCTTCAGAAGGAATTATCACTTGGAGTCCTGAATCGGTTATTGCTCAAGCCAAGGGACACTTTAAGTCGGCTCATTTTATCATTGAAAGTGTTGATCGTGATAGAGCTATTACTACACTAGATTTTGACTTGCAAATCATTGGAAATCAAAATGCTATGCCACACCGTTTTTCCGTCTATATTTCAGAATTTCAACGTGCTTTGCTGATGATTCATGATTTGATTGAGACTGGTAGAAAACAGCTTGCTTACTACGTTGCTTTGTACGTGGCCATTGTTAAAAAGAAAATTGACGATATACAAAGTCAAATGGCAGGTGTTGAGTCTCAAATTGCAGATTTAACGTCTAAAAATCAGATTAATGCTCAAGCCCTCTCAGATTTGCAAAGTCAAATTAAAGCCAGTGATGTTTTGACTAACAGTAATGCTCAAAATTTAATTTCGCAAATGATTACAAATGGTCAAATTGATGTTAGTCAAACTATGAATATGTCAATCAGAAATAAGTTACAAGGAATGAATAACGAAATGGGGGCTTAATAGATGACAAAAATAGCAAAGATTAGTCTTGATATTCGTAAAAACATCACTATTGATAATGATCCAATCATCTTGAGACAAGGTGAAAATGATGTGATTATTGAAGCTTCTATTTCTAATGATGGCTACCCTAATCTTGAAATAGATTTTGCAACATTCGAGGCAAAAAAGCCTGATGGAACAATTATTTGTAATGATCCGGTAAATGTAAATGGGAATGTTATTGATTATCCTATTAGCAAACATTTAACTGATTATGTTGGCAAGATTCAGGATGCCTATTTCATGATTAATAATCAGATCACTACCTGTAGCTTTGATATTTCAATCATCCCTAGCACACAGCTAGATGGTACTTCAATAAATTATATTCCAGGTATTGAGAGCATTAATAATCTTTTGGAATCTACAAAAGCTGATTGGCTCGAAAAAATACAACAAATTAAAGCTCAAATTGATGGGTTTAACATTCCAATTGACCAACGGTTTGAGTATAAGAAAGTAGGAGAGATTAATGACTGACATTCTTCAATTGTCCAAGAACGGGACAAAGTTCTATCCACAAACACACGCACAAGCTGTACTAGGACTTCCAGATTTTTCGACCTTTGAAAAGGCTAGTGATGTTCAAACAGCTATTTCAAGCGCAATTAAAGGAATTGCACCGACAGATTTAACAAATTATCCGACTAAGAGTGATGTAACCACTCAAATTACGACGGCTGTTGCAAATGTTAAGCCGGATTTAAGTAACTATCCTACTAAAAGCGATGTAACAACCGAAATAAGTAGTGCTGTATCTGGAGTAAAACCAGATTTAACAAATTACCCAACAAGATCAGAAATGACTACCGCAATCACTAAGGCAACACCAAACGTATCTGGCTTTGTGACTATGGCACAAGTTCAGAGCACAATAGATAACGTTAAGATTGATCTTAAGAAGGTAGGAGAGGTTAATGACTAGCTTTAAGAAAGTAGGCGAGATTAATGACTGACATTGTTCAAATGTCAAAGGATGGAACAAAATTCTATCCACAGACACATGCACAAGCTGTACTAGGACTTCCAGATTTTTCGAGCTTTGAGAAAGCTAGTGATGTTCAAACTGCCATTACAAATGCTTTAGGCAAAGTTGACGTTAGCCAAACTATGAACGCGTCGATTAGGAACAAATTACAAAATATGAATAAGGAAATGGGGTCTTAAAAATGGAAAACCAAGATTTAGATTTGATAGGTAAAACGGTTGGAAATATGCCTTATAAAATTGGAATTGTTGATCAAAACGGCAATTTAAAAAATCAATTTGTTGCAAAAGCTTCTACAAATCGCATTGATATACCACAATCTGCTTTAGGAACTGGCGGTGGTTCAACAGGTGGTAACACTGGTGGAACTACTGGTGGAACTGCTCCAAGTCAAGTATCACAATTGCCATCCACCGTAAATCTTTTTAGTGGTTCTGCAGTTGGAAATATTTTGCTATCAGGTCCGTCAACAAATTATGAGAATGTACAAGATGGCCTTTTAATCACTTTAAGCAATTTAACTTTAGAAATTGCTGATCTTAATATAGGGGGTAATTATGGTTTACCTACTCAAGTTGGTGACCTTCGTATAGATTTATCACCGAGTGGATTAAAAACGATTAAGATTCCTAAAGAGAAATTAGTTGTTAATAGCTCAATTGATATTTCTGACCAATTGTCACAATATATCGGCAAAATGATTCAATTACAATATAAAGATACGTTCAACAATTGGAGCAATATTGATAGCAAATATTCTTTTGACATTGTAAGTTTTGGAGGAACAACGATTAATGTACTTCCTAATACAACACTTAGTATGAATCTTACTGTCAGTGTAAATGACATTGTCAAAGATAAGTTCCCAATTCCAGTAATTCGCGTGAATACTTATAAAAATTAGGAGGTGCAATAATGGAAATAGCAGTTTATTTAGATGATGATAGAAATATTATCGGTGTAAACAATACAAGCAATATTGCTGCTGAAACGCAGGCAAATGAAAAAGGTTGGACACTAATTCAAAATAGTGATCCAGCCTTTTCAATCGATGAGATGTTTAAGTGGACGGTCAGAGAATCTGATAATAAATTAGTCCACATTTCAACAGGTATGACACCTGATGAAGAAACAACTCAAGCTAATGCATTACTTGGTAAGAATGTTGGTCAAGCAATCGTGACAGCTAATAGTGCTGATAAAAAAGCAGATAGTGCTATCGCTAGTGCGGCACAATTGGGGAAACTTATAGCACCACTTTTAGCAACATCACAAACTAATTCAAATACAACAAATGGAGGTACTAATTAATGTTTGATTTTATTAAATTGATGTTCAATATTGGTGGTTATGATAATGAAGGAGTGGCTTATTTTGTAAAATTAGGCAATATCACTGTCGATCAATATAAACAAATCACAAATGAAGATTATAAGAGTGATAAAGAAGGAGTAGCCTAACGGCTACTCTTTTTTGTGTATCGAAAGAAGATGATTACTTTTGAGATATTTAAAACATAATAGATTTTGGTTCATGACTGGACTAGAAACCTTAATTCTTGGCCTCATCTTTGCCATAACGGATAATTTCATGGATCATCCACCACATTCTCCTGAAATTATTTCTGAGGTAAATAAGCCTATTTATTCAATGATATTGATATTTATTGGATTGTTCGTTGTAGTAGTTTGTAACAACGAATTAAAAGGGAAGCTAAGATTAATAGTTACTTTTGAAGTGCAACAGAAAAGTTAGACAAAATTATATTTTTTAAATTACTAAGGTATGTTCCCTGTATTCACGGGGGGACATACCTTTTGTTT